>JASFJH010000008.1:0-18580 GCA_050122215.1 Granulosicoccaceae bacterium
CCGATTGCTGACGAGGCCGCCAGCAAGGAACATGATGCCACATGGTCTGATGCGATCCGCCATGCCCTGGACCATGATGGTTTTTATCTGAGCTTCCAGCCCATTGTCAGCCTGCATGGCGACACAAAAGAAAATTACGAAGTCTTGATACGCATGCGCGGCGAAGACGGCGAGGAAATCCTGCCTGAAAAATTTATCTCCGCCGCACACAAAACTGACCTCGTCCTGCAGCTTGACCGCTGGGTGATCAGTACTGCCCTGAAACGGCTGACCAAGGAACATGCCAATGACAAACAGCTAACCTTTTTCATCAAGCTGTCAGAAAAATCCATTACCGATACTGCATTACAGATCTGGATCAGTGAGCAGCTCAAGGAAAACCGCGTAACGGGCGAATCTATTGTGTTCCAGTTAAGCGAGCCCAGCGCGATGATGCGCCTGACCGAAAGCAAAGGCTTTATCAAGGCAATGAAGCAACTACACTGCATGGTTGCGCTGGAACATTTCGGTACAGGCGTGAACTCACTCAATGCGCTCAAGCACCTGGATGTCGATTACCTGAAAATCGACGGCGCACTGATTCATGACCTGACTGATAACAACGAAAGCCAGGAAAACGTCAAGGCCATCATTCAGACAGCGCACTCAATGGGTAAACTGACGATTGCCGAGTACGTACAGGATGCGAACAGCCTTGCCGTGCTCTGGCAATTTGGTGTCAATTATATCGAGGGCCATTTTCTGCAGGAGGCGAGTACCGAACTTGACTACGACTTCAGCAGCGAGGACTAGGCATACCTGCACACTTGTTCAGTCGAGCATGTGTGAAACCAGTCCATCGGCAAGTTTCGGCTCGAACCAGGTCGACTTCGGCGGCATTACCTCACCGGCATCCGCCACCTGCATGAGCTGGTCAATCCGGGTCGGGTAAAGTGAAAAGGCGACGGCCATCTCACCACTGTTTACGCGCTTCTCCAGTTCAGCCAGGCCACGAATCCCGCCGACAAAATCAATGCGCTTGTCGCGACGTGGATCGCTAATGCCGAGCACCGGCTCAATCAGGTTATCTGCGAGCAGGCTAACATCAAGACTTGCCACCGGGTCATCCGGAATACGGTCAGCATGGATGTTCAGACGATACCACTGGCCATCCAGGTACATGCCAAACTCGCCATTGCGTGACGGCTTCACCGGCTCACTGCTTTCCTGTACCTCAAATGCCGCGGCAAGCTTTTCCAGGTATTCATCCTTGCCGAGTCCGTTCAGGTCCGTCACGACGCGATTATAGTCGAGGATCTGCATCTGGTTGTCCGGGAAGATCACGGACAGGAAGTAATTATAGGCCTCGTCACCGGCATGATTCGGGTTGGCCGCCTTGCGGCTGGCACACACACGTGAGGCAGCGGCTGAACGGTGGTGACCATCCGCAATATACATGCAGTCCATGGCATCAAAGCTCGCGGTAATACGGGCAATCTGGTCAGGCCGATCCATGACCCACAGCGTATGTCGAACCCCGTCGTCTGCCGTGATATCGATATCGGCCTCGCCCTGCATCACGGCGGCGATAATTTGATCAATTTTCGCCTCGTGCCTGTAAGTAAGAAACACCGGACCGGTCTGGGCGTTCAACGCGTCGATATTGCGAACACGATCATCTTCTTTGTCCGGACGGGTAAACTCGTGCTTGCGGATACGGTTACTATCGTAGTCCGGTACCGATGCCGCAGCGACCAGCCCGACCTGCACATGTTCGCCCATCACCAGGCGGTAGACGTAATAACAGGGCTGTTCGTCCTGCTTCAAAATGCCCTCGCCGATCATGCGCTGCAGGTTTTCCGCACCCTTGGCATAGACCTCGGGCGCATAGGGATCGGTGCCCGGCGGCAGGTCGATCTCGGGCTTGGAGATATGCAGGAAGCTCCATTCACGGCCCCTGGCCCGCTCGCGCGCTTCCTCGCTGTTGAGGACATCATACGGCGGTGCGGCAACATCAGCGGCATATCCGGCAACCGGCCGCAGGCCGGCAAACGGGCGAATCAGGCTCATGGCAACTCTCCTGTGAGTTAAAAATCATTCTAACAAGGCCGCGTATTCTACACGGATCAGTGGCTTGCAACAGCCGGCCAAGAATAACTGGCGCTTTTGGCCAATAAACCTATAATATTTATACAAAAGTGCTCCGGCCGCTGTGAAACGGGAATCGCCTCACACCGCGTTGGATAATTCCATCGGACCCGCGGGCCCGGTTCTATTCTTAAATCAGGACAGCAATCGCGGAGACAGGGCTGTACACAGGACGTCATTTGGCATGCGAAACGACCAGGCACAACCGGTACTGAAGCTGATCACGAACAACCCCATAAAGGAGTTCGTGGCGCCGCGTACTATGGTACGTGTGCGGCGTCGCTGGCGTAACTGGATCCCCCGGCAAATACCCATCGCCTTCAAGCTGTCACTGATTATCTCGGCACTGCTTACCCTCGGCATGATCGTACTGGGCTCGGTCGTCATCAATAACCAGAAACAATTGCTTCAGCAACAAATAGATGCCCATGGGCACTCGGTTGCCAGCCAGCTGGCAGATTCAGTCAAGGAGCCGATTCTTGCCGACGATGCACTGAGCCTGAGTGTACTCACCAGCAATCTCATCAGCGACGATAAAATCAGGGGAGCAGCCGTGCTCGACATTCAGGGCGATATTCTGGCCCGTTCCGGCCTGCTGCCACTGGATCCAGGAATAGAAAATGTCCATGCCCGCCCCCTGACTGACACCGATACATACAGTTTTGACTGGCAACACATGGATAGCGCGAACGACAGCCACCGGCTTGTTTCATACATACAACCGGTACATTTCCAGGATGTGCGTACCGGCTATGTATTACTCACATTTAGCAGCGATTCACTTGATATCGCCCTGCATGATTCGGTACGCGCAGTGACTGCCGCAACGATACTGATGGTGATTCTTGCCGTGATCATCTCTTTTGTCATGTCCAGGCGGCTCTCCAGACCAATTCATGACCTCATGGATGCAAGCAAGGCCATTGATGAGGGAAAATTCAATTTCCGCATCAAGGAACGTCGTAACGATGAAATTGGCGAGCTGATCGATTCTTTCAATAACATGGCCAATGGGCTGCTGGAAAAGAACCAGGTAGAACGCGCCTTCTCACAATTCGTTTCCAGCAACGTAGCCAAGCAAATCCTCGAGAATATCGACAACGTCGAGCTTGGTGGCAAGCATGTCAGTGGCAGCGTCTTGTTTGCTGATATCGTTGGCTACACGGATATCTCCGACAAACTGACGCCACAGGCAACCGCAGAGTTGCTTAACGAATATTTCTCTCATATCAGTGATGCCGCCAGGATCTATCGCGGCACTATCGATAAATTCATGGGTGACTGCGCCATGATTGTATTCGGTGTCACTGAAGACGATGAAGATCATTGCTTTAATGCGCTTGCCTGTGGTGTGCTGATACAACGCATTATTAACCGCATCAGCACCAAGCGTATCGCCAGGGGTGAATTTCCGGTGCAGTTCCGGCTGGGTATCAACAGTGGCGAAATGCTGGCAGGCAATATGGGCTCTGCCGACCGAATGGAGTTTACGGTCGTCGGTGACTCGGTGAACCTGGCCTCACGCCTGTGCACCTTTGCCAAACCCGGCCAGATTGTTATTCACGGCCAGATCTATGAACAGGAAGATATCAGAAACCGTATTATTGCCGAACAGCATGATCCCATTCGACTACGCAGCAAGCCTGAGCCGGTTCCAACCTACATTGTCACTGATGTCGCCGAGCCCTATCAACTCATTATGGAACGTCATTTGCTGGAAATCTTCAGACGCAAGGCCATAACATGACCCGTAGTATATTGTCCCTCATACTGGCATTAATGCTTGCTGGTTGCGCTACATTACAATTGCCTGGAAGCCCGCCCGATATACAGACAGTTGACCGCTGGCTGGACAATCATGAATACGGGCGAGTCATGAAAGCCATCGATGAGTTGCCGCAGGATCACCCCGATTATGTTCATTATGCTGCCCGCCGTACCACAGCACTACAGCGTGCCGGTCAATATGAAGCAACCGTTCTGAGCGGGATCGTCAATGACGAAAAAAACCAGGACTGGCCATCCGCGATCGCACAGCTTGACACTGCCCTGTCAAACTATCCTGAAAGCCGGGTACTGCAAAAAAAACATGCTGAACTGTTCAACAAGCAACTACACCGTACCCGCAAGCTGAACGCAGAGGCCCTGCTGGCACGTGCCGAGTGGCTGCAAAACGAAATCCCCCTGATGAAGCAGCGGGCTGCAAATGCACCGGTGGATATCAGCCTGCATTGGTCACTTGGCAAGCTGGAAAAGGAACTGGCTGCAATGGCTGACAAACTTATCACGTCGGCAACCGAGTTATTCGAACACAATGAATATGCGCTCATTCAGCGATGTCTGGATGGTGCGATCATGCTTGGTGCGAACCAGAACGAACAGAACACGATCACCTTGCTACAGGAACGGCTCAATACCCGTCGTGCAGAAATGCGTCAGCAACAAATTACCGTGCAGTCGAAACGCAAACAACAATACAATCATGCACAACAGTCACGCCACCAGCAGAATATCAAAAAGTTACTGGCCATGGCCAGGCTGGCACTGGAAAAAAACGATCTGTATTCAGCACAAGCCCATGTAAGCCGGCTAATGCGCGACGCACCGACTGACAGTGAAGTAGAGCACCTCTACAAAAAGATCCTCACACAGGTCAGGGCAGAAGTCGATGAAATGACAGCCAAAGGCAACTCACTTTATCGACAGGAAAGAATCGCTGAAGCAAAAGCCGTCTGGGAGAAGGCGTTACGCCTGGATCCCGACAACCGCGAACTGAAGACACATATCGATCGGGCCACGCGCGTACTGACCAAGCTGCAGAACCTGCGCAACGTACAGCAGGCCTATTAAATTCATGACCCGGCGTTTACTTGTCAACCGGGCAGATATAATCGACTTTCTGATAACCTCGTGGCAATTTGCGGCCACGCTTGCCACGCTCGGCCATGTAGTGTTCAAGATCAGCCTGGCTCAGCGTGACGTGCCGCTGTCCGGCCTGGACGCGTAATTTTTGCTCACCCGTCAGCACAGTAACAGCCTTCATCGCTTCTTCGCCTGACTTGAGTTTGGCAGCGGGAATATTCAATAGCTTGATGCCCTTGCCTCTCGCCATGATCGGTAATTCGGCAACATCAAAAACAAGCAGATGACCTTCACTACTGACAGCGCATACCCAGTCAGTCTCGAAATCACTGACGCGCGCCACACCAAGCGCCTTGCCAAATTTTCCGACATTCAGCATGCTCTTGCCATTCTTGTTCTTCGCATACAGGTCACCGAGACGGGTCACGAAACCGTAACCGGCCGAACTGGCAACCAGGAATTGATCTTCCGGGTTGCCGATCATCACGCCTTCGAAGCTTGCACCATCGGGTGGATTAACGCGGCCTGACAATGGCTCGCCCAGGCCGCGTGCAGATGGCAGGGAATGAGTAGTAACCGTGTACACCCGACCGGTTGAATCGAGAAACACTGAAGGTTCGGTACTGCGACCACGTGCCGCATCACGAAAGCCATCACCCGCCTTGTAGTTGAGCTGCATCGGGTCAACCTCATGGCCCCTGGCAGCACGGATCCAGCCTTTTTGCGACAACACCACGGTCACCGGCTCGGCCGAAATCAGGGCACTTTCATCCATCGCCTGTGCGGCCTCGCGGGCGACAATCGGCGAACGACGCTCATCACCGTATTCGTCCATGGCCGCTTCGAGCTCCTTGCGGATCAGCGTCTTCATGCGTTGCTGTGAACCGAGTGTCTTCTCCAGCGTGTCACGCTCCTCGGCCAGTTCCTTCTGCTCGGAGCTGATTTTCATTTCCTCGAGCCTGGCGAGATGCCGCAGTTTCAACTCGAGGATGGCCTCGGCCTGACGGTCCGTCAGTTTGAAGCGTTTTATCAGCTCCGCTTTCGGCTCATCCTCGGTACGAATAATCTTGATGACTTCATCGATATTCAGATAGGCAATCAGCAAGCCGTCCAGAACATGCAAGCGGTCCCTGACCTTCTCCAGGCGATACTCAAGACGACGCCGCACCGTCTGCATACGAAATTCCAGCCATTGAATCAAAATCTGTTTCAGATCCTTGACCGCCGGGCGACCGTCATTACCGATCATGTTCAGGTTGACGCGATAGGTCCGTTCGAGATCGGTGGTCGCGAACAGGTGGGTCATGAGTTCATCAACATTGATGCGGTTCGAACGTGGCACAATCACCAGCCGCGTCGGGTTCTCGTGATCGGACTCGTCACGCAGGTCTTCGACCATCGGCAGTTTCTTTGCCTGCATTTGACCCGCTATCTGTTCCAGAACACGTGCACCCGACACCTGGTAAGGTAAAGCGGTGATAATGATGTCACCGCTTTCTTTCTCAAAACGGCCGCGCATACGAATACTGCCATGACCGCTCTTGTACATGTCCTGGATTTCATTCTTGGGCGTAATGATTTCCGCATCGGTCGGGTAATCCGGGCCTTTGACATATTTGAACAGATCACTGATAGGTGCCCGGCTATTACCCAGCAGGTGAATACAGGCCTTCACGACTTCGCGCAGGTTGTGTGGCGGGATATCCGTCGCCATACCTACTGCGATCCCGGTCGTGCCGTTCATCAATATATTCGGTACGCGCGCCGGTAACATCGCCGGTTCGCGCAAAGTCCCGTCAAAATTCGGCACCCAGTCAACGGTTCCCTGCCCAACCTCGGCAAGCAATGCCTGCGCATAGGGCATGAGCCGTGACTCGGTATAACGCATCGCGGCAAACGACTTCGGATCATCCGCCGAACCCCAGTTACCCTGCCCGTCAATCAGCGGGTAGCGATAACTGAATGGTTGCGCCATGAGTACCATGGCCTCGTAGCAGGCACTGTCGCCGTGCGGATGGAACTTGCCGAGTACATCACCGACAGTACGAGCGGACTTCTTGTACTTGGCTGCCGCTGACAGACCGAGTTCGGACATCGCATAGATGATGCGGCGCTGTACCGGCTTCAGACCATCGCCGATATGCGGCAGGGCGCGGTCGAGAATCACATACATCGAGTAGTCGAGATAGGCCTTCTCGGTGAAGACCGACAGCGGCATCTTCTCGATGCCTTCAAAATCAAGCGCCGGGGTTTGCGTGTCGGCCTTGCGGGAACGGCTTGCTTTTTTCTTTCGTGCCATAATCAAACCTCGGCGGCATCGCCCTTCTGTTCGAGCCAGGCCTTGCGATCCGCGGCACGTTTCTTCGACAACAACATATCCATGACCCGGGTACTGTCATCCCTGGCATCAATCGTCAGTTGCACCAGGCGACGGGTTTCCGGCGCAATCGTGGTTTCACGCAATTGCATCGGGTTCATCTCGCCCAGACCCTTGAAACGTTGCACGTTGACCTTGCCGCGGATCTTCTCTGCATCAATCCGATCGAGAACACCCTGTTTCTCGGCATCATCCAGTGCGTAGAACACCTGTTTACCCACATCAATCCGGTACAGTGGCGGCATCGCCACATAGATATTGCCAGCCTCGACCAGCGGCCTGAAATGCCGCAGGAACAAGGCGCATAACAAGGTTGCGATATGTGCACCGTCCGAGTCGGCATCGGCGAGAATACAGATCTTGCCGTAACGCAGGCCACCAATATTATCGACACCCGGGTCAACGCCGATCGCGACACTGATGTCATGCACTTCCTGCGACGTCAGGACACTTGTAGAGGCGACATCCCAGGTATTCAGTATCTTGCCGCGCAACGGCATGATGGCCTGGAACTCACGATCCCGGGCCTGCTTCGCAGAACCCCCGGCGGAGTCACCTTCCACCAGAAACAATTCACTACGCAACGGGTCAGCCGAACTGCAGTCGGCGAGTTTGCCGGGCAAGGCCGGCCCCTGCGTAACCTTCTTGCGAGCGACCTTCTTGCCGGCGGCCAGACGGCTTTGCGCGTTGCTCACCGCCAGCATGGCGATACGTTCACCTGCTTCCGGATGCTGGTTCAACCACAGACTGAAGGCATCCTTGACCACACCGGCAACAAACGCCACGGACTCACGCGAAGACAGACGCTCCTTGGTCTGGCCACTGAACTGCGGGTCATGGTGTTTCAGGGACAGGATGTAACTGACGCGGTCCCAGACATCCTCGGGTGTAATCTTGACACCGCGTGGCAACAATTTACGAAATTCGCAGAATTCGCGTACAGCCTCGGTCAGACCGGAGCGCAGGCCGTTCACATGCGTGCCACCCTGCACCGTCGGGATCAGGTTGACGTAACTCTCGCCAACGACCTCACCGCCTTCCGGCAACCAGACCACTGCCCAGTCAACTGCTTCCTGTTCGGCCTGCATATGGCCGATAAACGGTTCCCCGGGCTCGCGTGCCGCCTTGCCGGTCGCCTCGACCAGGTAATCACGCAGGCCATCCTCGTAGCACCAGCTGACCGTGTCCTTTGCTTTTTCGTTATGGAAAACCACCTCAAGGCCGGGGCACAGTACCGCCTTGGCGCGCAACACGTGCATGAGCCGCGGCACCGAGAAATTCGCCGAGTCGAAATACTTCGGATCCGGCCAGAAACGCAGCGTTGTGCCGGTATTGCGCTGGCCGACCGTACCAACCTGTTCCAGCTTCGAGACGCGCTTGCCGTTGGCAAACGCCATGTTGTATTCCTTGCCACCACGACGGATCCAGATTTCGAGGTGTTTGGACAGGGCATTCACAACGGATATGCCCACGCCGTGCAGACCACCGGAAAACTGGTAGTTCTTGTTGGAGAATTTGCCGCCTGCATGCAGGCGCGTCAGGATCACTTCGACACCCGGCAGCTTCTCCTTCGGGTGCTTGTCGACCGGCATACCCCGGCCATCATCTTTGACCTCAAGAGAACCATCCTTGTACAGCGTCACGTCGATCTTCTTGCAATGCCCGGCGATTGCCTCGTCGACACTGTTATCGATGACTTCCTGGGCCAGGTGATTGGGCCGGGTGGTATCGGTATACATGCCCGGGCGCTTGCGCACCGGGTCGAGACCACTGAGAACTTCGATTGAGGAGGCGTCGTAATTACTACTCATATACAGCGCTTGCTCTCATGGTTATGACATTTTCTCCTGATCATAAATATCCGCCACTTTCATGGAAATGCTTCGGGTAGCGGATCTCGCGTAACACATCGGCTACCGTGCGTGGATTCTGCAGGCGATCACACATGTAATAACGCAAGAAGTTATAGCGATGTATCATACTGCCGGAACTACTCTCCTGGACAGGCTGCCAGTTACTGACTGTCGCCTTGTGAAATTTGTTATCGGTTGTGCCATAGGCATAGGTACGGTACTCACGGGTACGACAGCGCAGGCCCTCGTACATGACATTGCTTGCACCGCTGCTTGACCTGATCACGACCGTATAGCGTGACACACCATCGGAACCGACGCTCAATGAGTCGGGATCGACAAAAAACCGGAAGGGGGCATCAACCGCATCGACTTCGACCGGTAGCAACTTGTCTTCGTCCGGCCAGGCGGGGAACTTGTCAACCTCCTGTTCCTGCCATTTCGGACCCTCGATAAATCCACCCAGATCCGGGTCATCGGTTGGAAGCGGTTCGTCGGCAAAAAGGAAGGTGGGGTGGGCCAGGCCGAGCAGGCTGATAAGTGTAGCGATCGTTGGTCTAATTGTTTTCATATCGAAAAGATTTTACCGCAAGCCAACGATAAACCCAACGTTCGGCAGCAAAAAGGCCGGCATGCGCCGGCCTTGTCCAAAGGTGGCTACAGAACGGCTCAAGCCAGGTCGGCGGCCAGGCTGTCGCGAATATTCGCCGGCAGGCTGTCGATACGCTCCTCGCAGGCCGGGTGATCGATACCTGCGCCAATCGCGGCCCCCTGTTTGGCCGCGGCGACCATCTCCGGCGTCAGTTCAAAGCGCAAAAAATGCACTGATGAGGTCTTCTCCTCGGTATCGCGTTCCAGGTCTTCATCGGCGATCGCATACACCGGCTCATGGCCCTCGACCTGCATCCAGACCCTGTCCTCGATGCCTATCATCTTCGCCAATGCCTCGCGACGTTCATCGATATCTTCGTATTCGAGCATGAAGGTCGCCTTCCAGTTGCTGCCATCCGGGATCAACGGATTGTAGGCATCCAGTTCTTCCTGGATACCGTCGGCTTCGAAGATCTTCTCGATGCGCAGCATTTCCTGGATCTGGTACTGCATGGTCAGCTGATCCTCGAAATACAGGGTCGCGTGCTCGCCGAGCCTGACCTGGCGGTTTTTCTTGTGCGCCATGACCCTGGCGCGATACTCGGGACGCAGTTGTGCGTAGTCTTCAAGGGAATACAGGTCGTCACGCGTTAACTTGCTCATGTTCCACCTCTGGAATCGGGTTTGCCGGCTAGATGCCGTACGCCTTGCGCAACAGGCTCAGCGGGTGTTCCGGCTCGTTGTCATTGCGCAGGCCATTTTCAATCTGGTGTCCGGCCATCGGGCAGTCACTCGAGTAATGATCCGGCCCGGCCTTCTTCACCTGGTTCACGACCGGGCGGGCGATCTTCATCGACACCTCGTGGAACTCCTTCTTCACCGCATAGGTGCCATCATGGCCGGAACAGCGTTCAATGGGTAATACCTCGGTATCCGGCACGAGTTGCAGCAGGTCACGGGTTTTCATGCCGATGTTCTGCACGCGCAGGTGACAGGCGACGTGGTAGCTGATCTTGCCCAGCGCCTGTTTGAAATCGGTGTTCAGCTTGCCCGCCTTGTGGCGCAGCATCAGGTACTCGAACGGGTCAAACATGGCATGCTTGACCTTTTGCACGTCAGCATCGTCCGGGAACATGAGTGGCAGTTCCTGTTTGAACATGAGCGCGCAGGACGGCACCGGCGCGACGATGTCCCAGCCTTCGTCGACGAGTTTGGCCAGCACCGGGATGTTCGCTTCCTTGGCCTGCCTGACCGACTCCAGATCACCGAGCTCGAGCTTCGGCATACCGCAACACTGTTCCTTCTCGGCCAACGTCACCGGGATACCGTTATGTTCGAATACGGCGACAAGGTCTTCGCCGATATGCGGCTCGTTGTAATTGCCGTAGCAGGTGGCAAACAGCGCCACCTTGCCTTTTGTTTCATCGGTCGGCTCTGCGGTGGCCGCACTGCTGTGGCCTGCCAGGCGCTTGCGCAGGGTCTTGCTGTGGTACTCGGGCACGATCGCCTCGCGATGCACGCCGAGGGTCTTTTCCATGAGGGTACGCGTATGGCTGCACTTGTTGGCGGCGTTGACGATGCCGGTCACCACCGGGATACCGGCGAGCTTGCCAACGAAATCGGTCGAGGACAGCAGCTTGTCGCGTGAACGGACACCGTGCTTGCGGAATTTGACAGCCTTGGCACGCAGCATCAGGTGCGGGAAATCGAGGTTCCATTCGTGCGGCGGCACGTACGGACATTTGGTCATGTAGCACAGGTCGCAGAGGTAGCAGTGATCGACGACCTTCCAGTAATCCTGTTTGGCAACGCCATCGACTTCCATGGTCTCGGACTCATCGACGAGGTCGAACAGGGTCGGAAAGGCGTTACACAGGCTGACACAGCGTCGACAGCCGTGACAGATGTCATACACACGTTCGAGTTCCTTGTATAATTCTTCTTCATCCCAGAACGCCTCGCTTTGCCAATCCAGGGCGTGACGAGTGGGTGCTTCGAGACTGCCTTCACGAGCTGCCATGACCGGTGCTCCTTACGAAAACGGGTTGCAGGAAACAAAGGGGCCGGCAAGAACCGACCCCTGTGTCTGACCTATCCAACGCTTGCGTCGGATTTACGCATCCAGGGTGTCGAGTGCCTTCTGGAAGCGGTTGGCGTGGGAACGCTCGGCCTTGGCCAGGGTTTCGAACCAGTCCGCGATTTCATCAAAGCCTTCGTCGCGGGCCGTCTTGGCCATGCCCGGGTACATGTCAGTGTACTCGTGGGTTTCGCCGGCAATCGCGGTCTTCAGGTTGTCCGCGGTGCCGCCAAAGGTCATACCGGTGGCCGGATCGCCACAGGCTTCGAGATACTCGAGGTGACCGTGGGCGTGGCCGGTTTCACCTTCTGCAGTAGAACGGAAGACCGCGGCAACGTCGTTGTAGCCTTCCACGTCAGCCTTGCTTGCGAAGTACAGGTAACGGCGGTTGGCCTGTGATTCGCCGGCAAAGGCGTCTTTCAGGGATTGTTCTGTTTTGCTGCCTTTCAGATCCATGAGTGTTTCCTCCGGATGGTTGGTTGATATAACACAAGGTAAACCTGACGGCCTTACCCTGTTTTTAGAATCTGTCTAAAACTCAATTATGCACGCGCGGTGAGGCATGTCAACACAACGCACATTTGACGCCCCATGGTGCCACAGGTAACGTAGCGCGGCATTATCACTGACAGTACGGCGGGTAATACGGCATACTGCAAATAATCCCGGACACACGTAACAACGAGACATGGCAACGAAAAAAACCAAGACAAACAAGGCTGACAGCTTTGACTTCGAGGCCGCACTGGCCGAACTTGAAGGCCTGGTCGAGCGTATGGAACAGGGCGAGATCCCGCTTGAAGAATCGCTCAAGGACTTTGAACGCGGTATCGCCCTGACCCGGCAATGCCAGCAGGCCCTGAAACAGGCCGAACAGAAAGTACAGACCCTGACCGCCGACCAGACCGGGCTGGAAGACTTTGACCGCGACGACTGACAACCTCGACCTGCACCGCTTCATGCGCGATTGCCGGGACCGCGTCGAAACGGCCCTCGACCACTGGCTGCCGAAAGGCGGGATCACGCCGCCTGCCCTGCACCAGGCCATGCGGTACAGCGTGCTCGAGGGCGGCAAGCGTGTGCGGGCCGTGCTCACCTATGCAACCGGCCAGGCACTTGGCATTCCCGCCACGCAGCTCGACGGCCCGGCGTGCGCGGTGGAACTGATCCATGCCTATTCGCTGATCCACGATGACCTGCCGGCCATGGATGACGACGACCTGCGCCGCGGCAAGCCGACCTGTCACAGGGCCTTTGACGAGGCCACGGCGATCCTGGCCGGCGATGCCTTGCAGGCCCTGGCCTTCTACATCCTCGCCCATGACCCGGCCATGCCGGCGGATCCGGCGGCGCGCCTCGCCATGGTCGAACACCTGGCGCTGGCCAGTGGCTCGCGCGGCATGGCCGGTGGCCAGGCCATTGATCTCGCCGCGGAAGGTCAGCAACTCGACCTGGCCGAGCTGGAAAACATGCATATCCACAAGACCGGCGCGCTGATCCGCGCCAGCGTGCGACTTGGTGCGCTGTGTGATGCGCCCGGCACTGAACAGCTTGACGCGCTCGACCACTACGCCAAGTGCATCGGCCTGGCCTTCCAGATCCGCGACGATATCCTCGATATCGAGGCCGACACGGAAACACTCGGCAAACAGCAGGGTGCGGATCTCGCCCGCAATAAATCCACCTACCCGGCCCTGCTCGGCCTCGAGGAAGCCAGGCAACATGCCCGGGCACTGCATGAGGAGGCCCTCGAACGTCTGGGCCTGTTTGGCGCCGAGGCCGACCCGCTGCGCTGGCTGTCTGCCTATATCGTCGAACGAGGCCACTAATCGGCCGCCCAGCAGATAGCCCTGACCTCGCCACAGGGAAAATTATCACCATATTGGCAATTTCCCCTTGCGCCGACCGGCGCAAAGCCGGATCATTGCGGGCACACCCGGAATATCCTGATGAACACCGAGACATACCCACTACTGGAAACAATTGACTGCCCCGACGACCTGCAGGCGCTGGCCGAACAGGACTTGCCGCAACTGGCCGACGAGGCGCGCCGCTTCCTGATTGATACGGTCAGTCGCACGGGCGGGCACCTGGCCGCCAATCTCGGTACCATCGAACTGACCCTGGCACTGCACTACGTGTTCCACAGTCCCGAGGATCGCTTTATCTGGGATGTCGGCCACCAGAGTTACCTGCACAAGATCCTCACCGGCCGTCGTGAAGCGATGCAACGCTTGCGTCAGCAGGGCGGCCCGGCCGGTTTCCCAAAGCGCAGCGAGAGTGAACACGATGCCTTTGGTGTCGGTCACTCCAGTACCTCGATCAGTGCCGCACTCGGCATGGCGATTGCCGCCAAACAACATAACGAACAACGCCATGTCACCGCGATTATCGGTGACGGCGCCATGACTGCCGGTATGGCCTTCGAGGCACTTAATCACGCCGGCGATCTCGATGCCGACCTGCTCGTTATCCTTAACGACAACGACATGTCGATCTCGCCAAACGTAGGTGGCCTGTCGAAATACTTCGCCCGTATCCTGGCCGGCAAGCTATACAACTCGGTACGCGAAGGCAGCAAGAAAGTCCTGAGCACGATGCCGCCGGTGTGGGAGTTTGCCCGCCGCGCCGAGGAACACATGAAAGGCATGGTGGTACCCGGCACGCTGTTCGAGGAACTCGGCTTTAACTACGTCGGCCCGATTGATGGGCATGATCTGCCGGCCTTGCTGAAAACCCTGCGTACGCTGAAAACCCTGAAGGGCCCGCGCATGCTGCACATCGTTACGCAAAAAGGCCGCGGCTTTGCGCCGGCCGAGCAGAACCCGTGCAGTTTTCATGGCGTGTCAAAGTTTGACCCGGCAACCGGTGAAAACCTCGCCAGCACCAGCACTGGCCCCACCTATACCAAGGTCTTCAGTGACTGGCTGTGCGACATGGCCGCGAGTGACAGCCGCCTTATCGGTATCACGCCGGCGATGCGCGAAGGTTCCGGGCTTGTACAATTCTCCGAACAATTCCCGCAGCGTTACTTCGATGTCGGCATCGCCGAACAGCACGCCGTGACGCTGGCTGCCGGGCTGGCCTGCGAGGGCATGAAACCCGTCGTAGCGATTTATTCGACCTTCCTGCAACGCGCCTACGACCAGTTGATTCATGATGTCGCGCTACAGGACCTGCCGGTACTGTTTGCGATCGATCGCGCCGGTATCGTCGGCGCCGATGGGCCGACCCATGCCGGGACCTTTGACCTGAGTTTCCTGCGCTGTATACCCAATATGCTGCTTATGGCGCCGGCCGATGAGCAGGAATGCCGGCAACTGTTGAATACCGGCTACCTGCATGACGGCCCCGCTGCAGTACGCTACCCGCGCGGTACCGGCCCGGGCGCCATGCCCGGAACATCACTGGAGCCCTTACCGATTGGCAAGGCCGAGCTGCGCCGCGAGGGCGAGCGCATTGCCCTGCTCGCCTTCGGCAGCCTGCTCAGCCCGGCGCTGGAGGCCGCCGAACAGCTCGATACCACGGTCGCCAATATGCGTTTCATCAAGCCGCTCGATGAACAACTCGTACTACAACTCGCGCAGCAACATGAGCTGCTGGTCACGCTCGAGGAAAACGTCGTCGCCGGCGGCGCCGGCAGCGCCATCGCGGAACTGCTCAACCGGCACGGTATCGATGTGCCGCTACTGCAACTCGGCCTGCCCGACGAATTTATCGACCACGGTGACACAAAATCCCTGCTCGCCGCCTGCGGCCTCGATTCAGGTGGTATAATCCGCGCCGTTCTCGAGCGGGTCAGTGAACCTGATTGCGCTGCGCGGGCTGCCCGCGTAAAATAAATAGTTTACTTTTTCAGTTGGTTTCTATTGGTACTCCGGGCATGGCCTCACGCTATACTCTAAAAGTTGTTTCCGATTTTGCGTCGGCCCATACCCTGCGGGATTACCCCGGGGCATGCAGCCGCATGCATGGTCATAACTGGAAAGTGGAGCTCGAAGCCGTTGCCACGCAACTCGATGACACCGGCATGGGAGTCGATTTCAAGGTCATGAAACGCGCCGTGCGCGAGGTAACTGACCGGCTCGACCACTATTACCTGAATGACATCAAGCCGTTTGACGAGATCAATCCGACCGCGGAAAACATTGCCGCTTACCTGTACCGGGAACTGGCGAGCATCGTGAACAACGAACACATCAAGGTCAGCGCTGTTACCCTGTGGGAAACCGAGCGCGCCTGTGTAAGGTATACAGAGGAATGAATGATATGAGCCAGGCACCGGAGACCGAGATCGCTGACGTACAGAGCAGCGCGGACACTCGTCAGATCGCCATCGACAAGGTCGGCATCAAGGACATCCGTCACCCGGTTGTGATCAATGATCGCAGCGGCCAGGAACAGCATGTTGTCGCCAGCTTCAATATGTATGTAAACCTGCCGCATAACTTCAAGGGCACGCACATGTCACGCTTCGTTGAGATCCTCAACCAGCATGAGCGTGAACTGACCGTACAGTCTTTCAAGGAAGTTCTGCACGAGATGATTGAACGTCTTGACGCCGAGGCCGGTCACATCGAAATGAGCTTCCCTTATTTTGTTAACAAGGAGGCGCCGGTCTCTGGTGTGAAAAGTCTGCTTGATTATGACGTCACATTTATTGGCGAGATCAGCAACAACCAGCCGACCATCACTGTGAAGGTCGTTGTGCCGGTGACCAGTCTGTGCCCCTGTTCGAAGAAGATTTCTGACTACGGCGCACATAACCAGCGTTCACACGTCACCGTGGCGGTACGCACCAACGGCTTTGTCTGGATCGAAGACCTGATTGATATTGTCGAAAACGAGGCTTCCTGCCAGTTATATGGCTTGCTCAAGCGTCCGGATGAGAAACACGTTACCGAACATGCCTATGACAACCCGAAGTTCGTCGAAGACATGGTGCGCGATGTTGCCGCCCGCCTGAACAATGATGATCGTATCTCGGGCTATATCGTTGAATCGGAAAACTTCGAGTCCATTCACAACCATTCCGCTTACGCGTTGATTGAAAAAGACAAGACGGAATAATTTTCCGGTTAAAGAGCATAGCAAAACGGGGCTAAATGCCCCGTTTTTATTTATCTGCAGGAAATACCCTGCTGCCTTAAAACTTTTTCTTCAGGATCATGGCCTGGCCATCATTATTCATTTCCAGCCTGCCGAGAAACGACATGCCCAGTAGCACGCCACCGGGACCGGCACCATCGACGACCATGCCATCAACGTTGCGCAGTTCAATCTCACCGACCTTGACCTTGTTGAGCTTGACGGACCAGGCAGATTTGATACCCGCTGCGGTATTTACCCAGGTTCGTTGCCCCTTGAGCTGGTAATTGACGCCAAAGCGTCTTGCGTCTTTCGTCGACATGGCGACCTGCGAGGCGCCCGTATCGAGAAGGAAGGTCACGGGAAAATTGTTGATACTGCCGACGGCAGTGAACATGTTGTGCTGGTTGCGGTAGATAGTCACTTCGGGTTGCTCATCACGCGTGTAGCTAGTGCCGATGTAGCCACCGAGCGTGAAACGTTTTTGTTGGCCATCAATCTCGATCAATGCCGATTTGCTGTCGGCCGAGATCAACTTGACGCCTTCGCGGGTAGCTTTGCCGGGCTTGAGGATACGCTGCTTGCCGTTGATGGTGACCACGGCCTTGTTACTGAACAGGCCGTTGACGACGATATCGGTGGCATCGGCGACCGGAGTTGCCAATACGCACAGGGCGAGAACCGGAGCGTAAATCCTCATTGCTCGCCCTGGCGACTGACCTGGTAGCGTTCACCCGAAGGCGTGTTCAGGTCGACACGCACACGCTGTTTGCTCCAGCCGTGCACCTTGTCGTGCGCCTCGATATAGACAATGTTCGTCCCTTCCGGGATATCGATATTGGACAGTGAACGGGTAAAGGGTTGTTCATTTACATGCGGATGGTACAGCACGCGTTTGCCCAGCAGCCTGCCGTTTTCATCGACGACCTGCCACGCATCGGCATAATGCTCCCAGCCTGTATCAGCATGCCGCAAGGTCACATTGGCACGCCAACTGTTACCGCTGGCCTTGAGTTGCACCTTGACGATTTCCACGTCGCCCGCCACGGCGAGCTGACCGGTACCGAGTGTCAGCAGTGTCCCCAGAAGTCCTGTAGTGAAAAGCCGCATGCGCGCTATCTCCCTTTGTTGTGCTGTATCACCTGACAATTTGACCACAGGCCTGCGACAATGTTCAGCCGAGCCACAACCCGAGCAGGTACAGGATACCACCTGCGTACACCCCGGCAATCACATCATCGAGCATAATGCCGAATCCGCCGCCAACCCGTGTATCACAGATCCGGATTGGCCACGGTTTCCAGATATCGAACAGCCGGAACAGGGCAAAACCGGCAATCCACCAGGCCCAACCCGCCGGCGCGGCCAGCATGGTGATAAAGTAGCCCACCACCTCGTCCCAGACGATACCGGGATGGTCATGCACACCGAAATCGCGGGCCGTCCAGTCACAAATGGTGATACCGACGAAAAACATGGCCACCGTCAGGACAATCAACCAGGCAAACGGTAACTGCGCGGCCATCACATACAGGGGCACAGCAACCAGTGTCCCGGCCGTGCCGGGAGCCTTCGGTGCGCAGCCGGCGCCACCGGCAAAGGCCA
>JASFJH010000009.1:0-18431 GCA_050122215.1 Granulosicoccaceae bacterium
ATTTTGCCCCGGGAATACAGCGGCCCCAAACGGGGCCGCTTTTTTCACTTTAATGTTTCATACCATGTGCAGAATGATCCATCCTGTGCACCTCACCTGTGCCTTCCTTGTTCCAGGGGGCAAGGGCCGGGTAATAGCCCGGTCCTTTCGAGGCACCTTCTGACTTGCCTCCGCACCTGTCCCAGGTCTCGTTATCCAGCATCACCAGCCCACGAGAACCATGTGCACACTGTGTCGCCAGGTCGTTTTCGGCCGAAGTCGATTCCATCACATAACGCTCATCCGAGTAGGCCTCACGGGCCTTGCCACTTTGCGGGATCGCATCAAGTTTCTTAAGGTCTGATGTATAACCCTCGCCTTTTGTGACACCGACATGTGCCCCACTGTGTGCGCTATGCTCCATCTCTGCAGCATATGCGGGAGCCACCAATAACGACGCTGCCGCCAGGCTCATAGCCAATTTATGAATAATCATGTTCATATCTCCTTACCGACGGATATAGCTATGTTCGGTATCAAGAATTGAGGTGCGTTCACCGATCGTGTCGTTAAAGTTCATATCAAAACTGAACGACAGCCCGGCCTGAATGCGATGTTCTTCGTCATACCCGGTCACCCCGGCCAGCGCATCATCCAGGTTCGAGTACTGGTACTGGGCAACGAGATCTATCCCGGAGCCAAGACGATAGGCAAAACTCGGCACAATGCTGTACTGGCTGGCGTTATTTTCGTCATAGTCCTTATAGGCCATCGACAAACCTGCTTGCCAGCGTGTCAGCAATTTCGGCCGACGCGTAAAGCGGACCGAACCAACCGCCGCCCAGGATTCGGCCCGCGCCAGACCATTAGGGTCCGTAATGGCGACACCATCGATACCGTCGTTGTAGAGGTACTGTAAACCGGCCGACCAGTTCTTCAATGGCGAATTGTTCAGGTTCCATTCAGCACCAGCGATAACCGAGTAGGTACTGTCATCAACAATACCGTCATCGACACTCTGATAATCAATCATAATGCCGGCATGACGAATGCGATGCAGATACACCAGCTCTTCTGGCTGTGCATAGACCAGGCCGACACCGCCCGAATTGATGTCGAACTCCTCTTTGCGATCGCCATCTGCCTCGGTCTCGAACCGTGCCCCGCCCCAGGCTGAGAGCGTGACATTCGGGTTGACATGCCAACCGAAGGACATGACATCACCATAGATCTGGTATTGATCATTCTCGGCAAATGACGACAAGTTCGGCACATGTGTATAGGCCAGCAGATCATCATCACGCAGGGTCGGGAATTCCACCAACGTGTTCGGCAGGCGTGTTCGGCCAAACAACACTTCAAACTCCTTGTTCCAGTAGAAGGCATTCAGTTGATGGAAAAAGACATCATCCGGCAGATCGCTGTCCTGGTCCGGCTTGGTAAACCCGACCATGGCACCAGCCACACCACCATCGTAAGTACGTTTGTCAAAGCGCAGCAGGAGACTCGAATCCGATATACCAATTTCATTATGATCTTCATCTTGTTCCCCGCCAAAACCGTCCCGACTTGTTGTGGTTGGTGTGGCAATCAGGCGCCCAGCTACCGTCACTCGCGGCATGACCTCGCGGTCGACTTCCAGTGCCTCGACAGTTTGCATGGTGAACATGACACCAAGTGTTGCCGCAATCATTGTGAGTTGCTTTTTCATATCGCTATCCTCGCAGAATCACTTACTGGTCAACCGATGTGCTTGGCAAGTAAGTCGGCTCAAAGTCCTCATACTCAAGCACAGTCAGCATGCCACCCGGGTAAATACCGTTGTTGGTAGCATGTGTTGTTTTATGATCGTGGAACGTCCAGTACCCCGGATTATCGCCATAGACCATGATGTCGTAGGTGCCACCCGGTTCAACATGAATCGTATTGATATGTCGTGGCTGATCCAGATCATTACCATCCTGTGCGACCCACCAGAAATCATGGCCATGTAGATGCATGTGATGTGTCAGGCCACTGGCATTAATCAAACGGATACGAATCCACTCGCCCTGCTTGATGCCAATACGCTTAGTCGCCGGGTACGCCTTGCCATTGATACCAAAGAAGTTATGGTTTATATGCAGCCCGTTTGAACGGCTTTGCAGGTACGGTGCCTTGTAGTCACCGCTTTCCACTGCTTCCTCGAACTCCGAATAATCCTTGAAGAAGCCGTGCGTCTTGTAATCAAGCTTGCCCTGACTCATCAGCAAGTTGACTTCTTTCATACCCCGCAACAGTTCATTGATCTCCTCGCGAGAAAAATTAATATCCCAGGCCTCGAGCATGAGCGTGTAATCCCGCGTATACGGAAAGCGCTTCCGCAACGGCTCATCCTTGCGGTGTACAATAAATGCGCCGTGCATGGCGTGCGTGGCATGCAGCGGCGTACCCCAGTGACAGTGATACCAGCGCGTTCCCGCCGGTTTTGCCTGGAAGCGATAGACAAAAGTCTGGCCCGGGTGGACAGGATCCTGGGTAATCATCGGCACACCATCCATCGTGTACGGCAGAACGATGCCGTGCCAGTGGATGGTGTGCATCTCTTCGGTGTGATTGGTAAAGTTGACCTTGATCCAGTCACCCTCCGTGACATGGAATTCCGGACCCGGCACCTGTCCATTAAAGGCGAAGAAATGTGCCTTGATACCCGGCAGGATCTCATGCTCGACAAGACGTATATCCATGTCGAACTCTCTGTAGTCCACTTCATGGTCGGCTGGGGAACCCGGTGGCTCGATAATCCCCCCCGGCTGCATGGAGTGACCTTCCACAAACATCATGGAACTGTAACCATTCCCTGCATTGCCAGCACCGTGCATACTGTGATCCATACCTCCTGAAGTACCACTCTCCATGCTGCCCGAACCACTATGCGTACCGTGATCCATTTTCTCCGCCGCTGCCACACCTGCACCCGTGGCCAGAGCGCCACCTGTCAATACGGCGGCACTGCGCAGGAAATTACGTCGCGACACCCTTGACGCATCATCTTCTGGAGACTTCTCTGCGGTTATGTCTGTTGCAGAGCCTTTCTTGTCGATGTCGTTCATGACATACCTCGTGCAATAATTTTTTATTTAAGAAAACAAATGTAATGCATTGCCTTGTAACCAGAGTTACAGGCACAACAAGATACTGCGCGAGCGCGCAGCAGGATCAGAAAACTTGCGGGGGACGGATCTCGATCGGCAAGACAATACCCAAACGGGTATCAGATACTGCCACCAACCATGGGGGGTTGGGTTTGTTATTGAAGGAAACAGCAACAAGGGCTGCAGCAACATTGCAATGCCCACAGGTGCTACAGCTAGCATTGCAGTCTGCCGTGCCATTACAGCCATCCATGCCCGTCATGTCACAGCAGCCATGATCGTGCTTCTGCATATCCTGCCCGTTCGCAGCCACATCAATCTGTGAATCTGCACCCCCTGTATCGACTGCCATCAGAGGTGCCGTTACGCCATACAAAGGCGCGACTGCCAAAGAAAGCAGCAGTAGCATGCGGGCTATAATGTGCAGAACAGATTTCATAAACTATTTACTATTATAGCCCAAGTTCCTGAAGTCAATACTTTGATCGTTGTCAAAATCTTTCTTTTTTGAACACATTACCGCACAAGAGTTCCAGTTTCCGCACACTATTCACGCCGCTCCAGTGCCTGAAAGTCACACTGTTTATTCTGGCAGCTGACCAGTAATTTGAACTCATCCCGCCAACGCCTGGCCTCTTCCTCGGTTTTTGCCAGCTGACTCAGACGCGAATAAACCGGAAACAAGCGCTCATATTTACCCGCTTCGGCACGAATAAAAGGCTGTTTTGTCCCTGGCGGCGCAGGATTCGGCCCCCGTACATAATCCTTCATGTACCACAGGTTTCTGCTGTTCTTTGCCATGGCCAGTTCATAGTAACGTGTTGCCAGGCCGTTTACCGCCACACCAAAACGATCATAGGCGCGTGCGGCCCAGTACAATACAACATCATTATTCGGGTATTTGCTGACCAGATCGGCATAAAATTGCTTGCTGCGGCGTAATTCCGGGTTATCCGGCTGATGCACCATGAGATGATCCAGCAGGTAACCATATGCAATATGCAGCCCCCACTGCCCGGGATGAAACTGCAGATGGATACGGACTGCCTCGGGTATCTTGTCCAACGCCTCTTCGGTTGTTTTTGCTGAATGGTACTGACCAATCATGTACTGTTCTGTGGGTGTTAGCCGGTACTCATTCGGTTCACCAATATCGATAAACACTGGCACATTGACTTCGTCCGCTTCATCAAACGAAGCGCAGGCTGACAGCCACAGCGTCAGAAATACCACCATGAAATATCTTGCCCACAACATTCACCAGCTCCCTAATAAATATCTGGCATCAGCATAACCATTACGACTTACAAAGCAAACTCATCACGAAGACCACAATGAAATGATATATTGTCCTGGTCTACTTTAGTCGATGACCCCGCCAGACAAGGAACACGGCGGGGATCACAACGAGTGTTAACAATGTCGCGCTGACCATGCCACCGACCATCGGTGCAGCAATGCGGCGCATGACTTCCGAACCGGTACCGCCACCGAGCATGATCGGTAACAGGCCAACAATAATGGCCGAGACCGTCATCATGATCGGCCGCACGCGTAGTAATGCACCCTCGATCACGGCTTCGCGCACATCCTTGCGGGTCAGTTGCTTGCCTTCATCAAGCAAGGCATCACGCCGCCTGTTATAGGCAATGTTCAGGTACACGAGCATGACCACGCCGATCTCGACCGCGACCCCGGCGAGCGCGATAAAGCCGACCCCGACCGCCACCGACAGGTTGTAATCGAGCAGGTACAACAGCCACAGCCCGCCAATCAGTGCCATAGGCAAGGTACCCATAATTATGATCACCTCGACAAAGTTGCGGAAGTTCAGGTACAACAGCAACATGATGATCGCCAGCGTCAGCGGCCCGACAATACTGAGCTTGGCCATGGCGCGTTCCAGATACTCGTATTGCCCGGACCAGACAAGGGAATACCCGGCCGGCAAATTCACACCTTGCCCCACGGCAGCTTTTGCATCCGCCACATAGGAGGCGATATCACGATCCTGAATCGAAATGTATACCCAGCCATTCAGGCGTGCGTTCTCGCTCTTGATCATGGCCGGGCCATCCTCGATGTCGATCTGCGCCACTTCCGCTAATGGCACATGCGCGCCCATCGGGGTCACGAGCGGCAGGTTACGCAGTTTCTCCAGCGAGTTACGCACATCCTGCGGGTAACGCATATTGATCGGGTAACGCTCCAGCCCCTCGACTGACTGCGCGATGTTCAGACCACCGACCGCAGTGCTGATCACATCCTGGATGTCCATGATATTCAGACCGAGCCGCGCCGCACGAACACGATCAATATCCACCGTCACATAACGGCCACCGGCAACGCGTTCCGAGTACACCGAGGTGGTGCCCGGTACTGCGTTGATGACCTGTTCGATCTGCTTGCCAATGTCCTGGATGGTATTCAGGTCCGGGCCGGCGATCTTGATGCCGATCGGCGTTTTGATACCGGTCGCCAGCATGTCGATCCGCACCTTGATCGGGGGTAACCAGGAATTGGCCATGCTCGGTACCTTGACCAGTTCATTGAGCTCCTTCTTCAGCGAATCGATATCCACTCCGTCACGCCATTCCTCGCGCGGCTTCAGGCGGATCGTGGTCTCGATCATGGTCAATGGTGCCGGATCGGTCGCGGTCTCGGCACGACCGACCTTGCCAAAGACCGACTCGACTTCCGGTACGGTACGGATCAGCTTGTCCGTCTGCTGCAAAATCTCACCGGCCTTGCCAATCGATACTGCCGGGAAGGTCGACGGCATGTATAAAAGATCACCCTCGTCGAGCTCCGGCATAAACTCGCCGCCCAACCTGCTGAATGGCCACATACCGATCACAACCACTACCAGCGCGATGCCGAGCACCTTGCCCGGCGCACGCAGTACCAGGTTAATTAATGGCTTGTATGCCGCGATCAGAAAACGGTTGATCGGGTTTTTCTCTTCCGGCGTGATATGGCCGCGGATCAACAATCCCATCAGCACCGGCACGAGCGTGATCGATAACCCGGCCGCGGCCGCCATCGCGTAGGTCTTCGTGTAGGCAAGTGGCGCGAACATACGGCCTTCCTGCGCCTCGAGCGTGAACACGGGCAGAAAGGAAAGAGTGATGATCAGCAACGAGAAGAACAACGGTGGACCGACTTCGCTCGCTGCCGTCGCCATGATCTGCCAGCGGTTCTTGTCAGTGAGCCGTTCCTGTTCGAGGTGCTTGTGCACGTTCTCGATCATGACAATTGCCGCATCGACCATCGCGCCGATCGCGATCGCGATGCCACCCAGCGACATGATGTTGGCATTGATGCCCTGCGATTCCATAACGATAAACGCTGTGAGGATGCCGACCGGCAAACTGATGATCACAACCAGCGCCGAACGCAAATGGAACAGGAACAACGCGCAGACCAGGGCGACGACGATAAACTCTTCGATTAGCTTGTGGTTCAGGTTACTCACTGCACGCTCGATCAGCGAGGAGCGATCATAGGTTTCGACGATCTCGACTCCCTGCGGCAAACCAGCCTGCAGCGATGTGAGTTTTTCCTTCACGCCCTGAATCGTGGTCAAGGCATTTTCACCGTAGCGCATGATGACGACGCCACCGACCACTTCGCCCTGCCCGTCCAGCTCGGCAATACCACGGCGCATTTGCGGGCCAAGCCGGATATCGGCGATATCTTTTAACAGGATGGGGGTGCCCTGTTCATTCATGCCGACCGGGATCGTCTCCAGGTCCTCGATACTCTTGATATAACCCGTCGCGCGTACCATATACTCGGCCTCGGCCATTTCGATCACCGAGCCACCGACTTCCTGGTTGCCGCGTTGCACAGCCTGTTTCACCTTTGCCAGCGGGATGTGATAGGCGCGCAGGCGGTTCGGGTCAAGCATGACCTGGTACTGGCGCACCATGCCGCCAACCGTCGCCACTTCCGACACACCAGGCACAGTTTGCAGTTCATACTTGAGGAACCAGTCCTGCAACGAACGCAACTGCGCGAGATCGTTGTTGCCGCTGCGATCCACAAGTGCGTACTCGTAAATCCAGCCGACCCCGGTCGCATCCGGGCCGAGTGCCGGGCGCGCCTGTGGTGGCAGGCGGCTCGCAACCTGGCTCAGGTACTCGAGCACGCGTGAACGCGCCCAGTAAGGATCGGTGCCGTCCTTGAAAATGATGTACACATAGGAATCACCGAAGAACGAATAACCACGCACAGTGACCGCACCGGGTACCGACAGCATCGCCGTGGTCAGCGGATAGGTGACCTGGTCCTCGACGACCTGTGGTGCCTGTCCCGGGTAAGTGGTCTTGATGATCACCTGCACATCGGACAGGTCCGGGATCGCATCAAGCGGCGTGTTCTTCGTCGCGATCACGCCCCAGCCGGTTAACAACACGGCCAGTAACAACACGAGAAAACGGTTGTCGATCGACCAGCGTATGACTTTTTCAATCATGGCTGTCTCCCCGCCCTAGTGATCCATGTGCTGGCGCGGCCGAATGCCGGTGATCACGTAGGCATCCTCGCGTTCCTCGAGATCAAACTCGACCGCCATGTCCGGCCTGATGCCCTCCAGGGAGACACCCTCGGCCAGCCGGAAGTCCATGGTCATGTCCGGCCAGCCCAGTGCCGGGATCGGATCATGGCTCATGTTGACCTTGCCCTGCTCCGGCATGAGTTCACGCATGACGCCGGTGCCGACGATCGGTTTCGCCATGGGCATACCGCTGTCCGTGTTCTTCCCCGGGTCAGTCATGCGCATCAGGCTGGCCCTGACGCTGGCCTCGGAGTCGAGCAGGAACTGCGATGACACGACGACGTTCTCGCCACCCTCGAGACCGCGTTTGATCTCGATGCGATCGCCCGACTCGATACCCGACACGACGCTGCGCGGGGCGAAGCGACCATCACCGAGACTCAGAATCACGCGTTGCTCGGTACCGGTACGGATCAACGCCTCGCGCGGAATACTGACGACATCACGTTCCGCGCCGCCGTAGATCGTGACCGTGGCAAACATGTTTGGTTTGAGCGCCTCGTCCGGGTTGGCAAACTTCAGGCGTGCGCGCAGCGTGCGTGTCTTGGGATCAAGACTCGGGTAAACATATTCGACCGTTCCTTCCCAGACCCGGCCGGGCAGGTATGAGACTGTCATTTCGGCCGGCTTGCCCACCTTGACCCATTCCGCCTGGCGCTCGAACACTTCGACCTGGATCCAGATGCTGGACAGGTCAGCCAGTGTCATGACCTCCATACGCGGTTTGACGAACATGCCTTCGCGGGCCGCAAGGTGCGAGACAATGCCGTCCTGTCGCGCATAGATCCTGACACGCTGCTCTGTCTTGCGCGTTTTCTCCAGCTTGCTGATCTGCGAGGCATCGATACCGAGTGACAACAGGCGCTCCCTCGAAGCATTGATCAAGCGCTTGCTGCGACTTGCCAGCGCCTGGATATACTCATCCTGCGCGTTGACCAGCGTCGGCGAGTACAGTTCGAACAACAGCTGGCCCTTTTTCACGCGCTCACCTTGCGACTTCACCATGAGTTTTTCGATCCAGCCTTCGGTACGCAGGTGTACATGGCTAATCATGTTTTCATCGAAGTCGACATAGCCGACCGTATCGATGCGCTTCCACAAACGGCCACGCTCGGCCTTTGCCGTGCGCACGCCGAGGTTCTGCACGATCGCCGGCGAGACCTTCACACTCGCACCACCGCCGTCGTCATATACCGGCACATAGTCCATGCCCATGCTGTCTTTCATCGGTACATCGGAGGTAATGCCCGGATCATGCGGGTGCTTGTAGTACAGGAGCTTGCGCTCACCGCCACTGTCAGCCGTATCCTGTTCCAGCGGCACGAGATCCATACCACAGATCGGGCAATTGCCCGGTTCATCCTGCACAATATTCGGGTGCATCGGGCAGACGTATTTCGGGTCGAGATGCTTCGCCGCATGCTCGACGGCCGTTTGTTCTGGCATGTCCTGCATGACGGCCTTACCAACATCGCCGCTACCGCCGTCACCGCAGGCGACCAGGGTGAATGTGGCAAGAAGTGGAATGATCAGCTTCAAGCTCTTCATGAGTTAACTCCTGCCAGGTACAGTAACTGTGCCTGGGTCTTTGCACGGTCAACCTGCAGGCGAAGTGCCTGCAGGCGGGTATTCAGTTCAGTGATGTTGGCACGCATGAGCGTCGCGAAATCGGTCGCATCGCTCTGGTAGGCGTTATAGGTGGCCGTGGTGTTTTCCCGGGCCTGCCGGATCAGCGTCTCGTTATAACGTTGCACACGCTCGCCCTGCCGCAACCACTTGCCGTATTCGTCATCGAGCATGCGTTTGAGCTCGCGGTATTCGTCATCCCGGGCATTGCGTGCCGCATCGGCGCGCAGGCGTGCCGCCTCGAGCCGTTTGTCCTGACGCTTCGCGGTAAATAGCGGCATATCAAACACGAGCGTGGCCGCGACAAAATCGGGACGGTCATCGCCCGCTGCATTCTCACCATCGCGGATACCGTAGTCGACGCCAATCGACCAGGCCGGTTTATACGCCTCGCGCGCGATCTTCATGCCGTGATTGCTTGCCTCGATATCCGCGGCAGACTGACGGATCAGCGGATGCCGGGGCAACATCGTCTTGATCGCATCACGTTGCGGTGGGGTCGGTAATTCTGGCAGGGTCGCCGGTAAGTCACGGCTGGCTGCCTGGCCGATCCACTTCGCCAGCGCGGCCTGCGCGGCCTCGTCTTGCTGCTGGATGTGGTTGAGGCGATCATCGAGCAGGCCGAGTTCGAGTTCGGCGCGCAACACATCCTGCTGGTTGCGTCTGCCGGCGGCGTACTGCGATTGCGTGATATCGACCAGCTGATTGAACAGGCGCCGGTTACTGCGCACGAGTTGCCCGGCCTGGATCCAGTAATAGCGTTCCAGCCAGTGCTTGCGCACCTCGCGCTGGATCTTCAGCCTTGCCTCGGCATTCCCGGCACGCGCCTTGCCGGCCAGGGCGCGGGTACGTTCACTTTTATACTGCAGGGTATCGCCTCTCGGGATCGCCTGTTGCACGCCAAACCGCAATTGCGTAACGGGTTCCTGGTCAAATTCGAACGTGTCTGCCGGGAAATTGAAAAGACTGACCTTGAACTTCGGATCCGGCAATTCGCCATCCGCCACAGCTGCCTCTTCATAGGCCTGGGCCAGCGCGGCACTGCGTGCCAACATCGGATCGTCCTGCAAGGCCAGTTGTTCGGCCTCGGTCAAGATCAGGGTTGCCGGGGCATCAGCAGCCTGCGCCGCAAACACTGCGAATCCGCACAAAAGGACGGCAAGGCCTGACAGCCTTTTACATAAAAAACGATACATGGGTCGTACTCCCACCTGATAACCATAACGTGCCCGTACCCGGGGTACCGGCATAAAGCAGCGCTTGATCGCGCCGAATTATCAGTGGAGTGCGATTGGGGGGCGTAGTTCGGTAGGCGGGTACTGGCTGTTTGCCATGGCTGGCGTGAAGTTGGCGGCCTGTGTCGAGGCCAGGTAAGGTATGCTTGGATCGCTACCGGCTACGGTTGCCACCGGTACCGGGACCAGACATGGGCTGCCGCAATCACAGCATTCGCAACTATCTGAGGCGGCCGATGGGCCAGCCTGATCATGCTGCATACCCTCATGCATGGACATATCATGCTCGTTCATTTCACACTTCGTCTCATGGCTCACAGTCACGAGACTGGCGAGTGCTGTCTGTAGCGGCGTGATCGCCAGCATGAAAATCAGGACAAAATGGACAAGTCGTCTATGCATGGTACGAAGTTTAACATGAACTTGGGAGTGTGACCTCATCGTGACCTACAAGTTCAGGCTACTGGTAACGTAAGCAGTCCTGCGGCCTCTTCTTCGACAAAACGCCGGAAGGCCTGGGCCACCGGTGACAGGCGCTTGCCCTTGCGATGCACGAGATACCAGTGGCGCATGATCGGAAAATCCTCTACGTCCAGTACCACGAGTCGCCCGGTTTCGAGTTCCATTTCCAGAGTGTGTACGGAAACAATGCCCAGACCAAGTCCGGCCTGTACCGCCTGCTTGATTGCCTCGTTGGAACTCATTTCCATGGCCGTAGTGAGGGTCCCACCACGCTCGGCAAAAAAGCGCTCCATGGCAATACGCGTACCGGAACCTGGTTCACGCATAATAAAAGTCTCGGATTGCAGGGTCTGCAGTGAAATCTTTTTTTGCGTTACCAGGTGGTGTCCCGGCGGGGCGATCACGACCAGCGGATTTTCCAGAAACGGCAGGGCCTCGAGCTCCTTGTCTTCGGGAGGCAGGCCCATGATCACCATATCGCAATCATTTGCATCCAGGTGTTCGAGCAGGCCTTCCCGGTTGGTGACGTCGAGGCTGACGGTAACGGCCTCGAAGCGATTGTTAAATGCGGCAATCAGGCGTGGCGCAAAATAATTGGCGGTACTGGCAACGGCAATCATGAGCCGACCGCGGCGTATGCCCTTGATATCTTCGAGTACCTGTTCGGTTTCATCCAGCCGCGCCTCAACCTGGCGGGCGGCCTGGTACATTTCGTGGCCGGCCTCGGTGAGGAAGATCTTTTTACCGAGTTGTTCAAACAGTGCCAGACCCAGATTCTCTTCCATCTGCTTGATCTGCATGGACACCGCCGGTTGCGACAGGTGCAACTCCTCGGCGGCACGTGTATAGCTTTTCAGCCGGCCCACCGCCTCAAAGACCTTTAACTGGCGCAATGTGATATGCATGACGAATGCGGCTGCTACCCGGCGCTATTACAAATCCAGTTCATCAATACCCGTGTCCTGATCGCCATGATTGAGGCGGATACGCATTTTCACATTGCCCGGTGAATTGGCATTTTTCAGGGCTTCGTCGATATTCACCTTGCCCTGCGCATACAGGTCATACACGGCCTGGTCGAAGCTCTTCATGCCGCGATCCTTGCTCGTGTCCATGGCCTTTTTGACCTTCTCCACCTCGCCGCGCTGAATCAACTCGGCAATATACGGTGTGTTCAGCATGACTTCGACCGCAGGCAGACGCTTGCCGTCCTTGCCCATGAGCAGTCGCTGCGACACGATCGCGCGCATGTTCAACGACAGGTCATCATAGAGCTGACGGCGGGCACTGTCCGGGAAGAAATTCAGGATACGCTCCAGGGTCAGGTAAGCATTGTTCGCATGCAGCGTCGCCATACACAAGTGACCGGTTTCGGCATAGGCAATCGCCTGTTGCATGGTTTCCATGTCCCGGATTTCACCGATCAGGATCAGGTCAGGCGCTTCACGCATGGCGTTACTCAGGGCATGACCATAACTCTTGGTATCCATACCGACTTCACGCTGGTCAACAATCGACTTTTGATGGTCATGCATGTATTCAATCGGGTCTTCAATGGTCAGGATATGCCCGGTCCTGTTACGGTTACGATGGTCGATCATCGAGGCCAGCGTCGTCGACTTACCGGAACCTGTCGAGCCGACCACGAGCACGAGGCCACGTGGTTCCATCACCAGTTCATTGAGAATCCCTGGCAAGCCCAGTTCTGCAATCGTCGGGATGGTGGTCTTGATATGGCGTACCACCATGCTGACCTCACCACGCTGCTTGAACACGTTGACACGAAAGCGCCCGATACCATTTGCCGTGAAGGCCAGGTTCATTTCCAGTTCGGACTCGAATTCCTGGATCTGCGCTTCTGTCATAATGCCGTAGGCAAGCACTTTGACGTTGCCCGGTTGTAACCTGGTCTCGGTAATAGGCTTTAACAGACCCTCGACTTTCGCATTGACCGGCGCACCGACACTGAAGAACAGGTCCGATGCATTCATGTCCACCATTAAATTTAGGAAAGGTTCAAGATTCATTCATGTCTCCTGTTTGCCCCGGGCCACTGTCCCGGGTCAAGAAATCCGCCAGGCCGTATAGCCGTGTTCCTCTTGCTGCACGGCAGGCATGTAATTGCGTGTCATGGGCTGTCACCGGCGCATTGCCTGCGAACCGGCACTTACTCCTAATATATAATCTGCTCAGCTCTTGGGCCTGTGCACAGGTCCGATTTTATCAAACATTTCAATATTAATTCTCAACTCATTGAAATACAAAGTATTATTAGCCTGTACGGCTCATACCACGTCAATTAATTTTATTCCCGGATAAGACCATAAGTATATTCTTATGATTTCAATCATAAATCGTGAGTGTTAATTATGCATCAATGGGCCTATATTGCCCAGCCTCGATAGTGGAGGAGCAGTCATAACCCGGCAATATCTGCCGTTTATTCTGCTACCAGCCCGCGCTAAGCTGCGGCTCCTCTCCACCAGAGACACAGTTTTTATTGACCATCAGGAGGCCTGTTATGGCTAAGAAATATGATGCGGGTGTAAAAGAATACCGCGAAACGTACTGGATGCCGGAATATACGCCAAAAGATACTGATATCCTGGCATGCTTCAAAGTAACCCCTCAGCCGGGCGTGCCACGTGAAGAAGTTGCGGCTGCAGTAGCTGCCGAATCTTCAACCGGTACCTGGACGACCGTCTGGACCGACCTGCTGACTGACCTGGATTACTACAAGGGTCGTGCCTATGCGATCGAAGACGTACCGGGCGATGACACCTGTTTTTACGCATTTGTTGCTTACCCGATTGACCTGTTCGAGGAAGGTTCGGTTGTTAACGTCATGACCTCGCTGGTCGGTAACGTATTCGGCTTCAAGGCCCTGCGTGCCCTGCGCCTGGAAGATATTCGCTTCCCGATTGCCTACGTCATGACCTGTAATGGACCGCCCCAGGGTATCCAGGTTGAACGTGACCTGCTCAACAAGTATGGCCGTCCCCTGCTCGGTTGTACCATCAAGCCTAAGCTTGGTCTGTCCGCGAAGAACTACGGCCGCGCCTGCTACGAAGGCCTGCGTGGCGGTCTCGACTTCACCAAGGACGACGAAAACGTCAACTCCCAGCCGTTCATGCGCTGGCGTCACCGTTTCGACTTCGTCATGGAAGCCATCCAGAAGGCCGAAGCCGAAACTGGCGAACGCAAGGGTCACTACCTGAACGTAACTGCACCGACCTCAGACGAAATGATGAAGCGTGCGGAATACGCGAAGGAAATCGGCGCGCCGATCATCATGCACGACTACATCACTGGTGGCTGGTCGGCCAACACCCAGCTGGCCCAATGGTGTCAGGACAACGGCATGCTGCTGCACATTCACCGCGCCATGCACGCCGTACTTGACCGTAACCCGCACCACGGTATTCACTTCCGTGTACTGACAAAGATCCTGCGTCTGTCAGGTGGTGACCACCTGCACTCAGGTACGGTTGTCGGCAAGCTCGAAGGTGACCGCGAAGCGACCCTGGGCTGGATCGACACAATGCGTGATAGCTTCATTCCTGAAGATCGCTCACGCGGTATCTTCTTCGACCAGGATTGGGGCGCCATGCCGGGCGTTCTGCCGGTTGCCTCGGGTGGTATCCACGTATGGCACATGCCGGCGCTGGTCAGCATCTTCGGCGACGACTCTGTACTGCAGTTTGGTGGCGGTACCCTGGGTCATCCATGGGGCAATGCTGCAGGTGCTGCGGCCAACCGTGTTGCGGTTGAAGCCTGTGTTGAAGCACGTAACTCAGGTCGTGAAATTGAGAAAGAAGGTAAGGACATCCTTACTGCTGCGGCAGCACATAGCCCAGAGCTCAAGATGGCGATGGAAACCTGGAAAGAAATCAAGTTCGAATTCGACACCGTTGACAAGCTGGACGTGGCTCACAAGTAAGCACGGCCGTTTACAGGATGGCGAGTTGAAACTTCAACTCGCCGCCTCCTGAATATTCAGGAGCGAATTTGAAACCTTATTGAGGAAATTACAATGAGTGAAATGCAAGATTACAAATCAAGCTTGAGCGATACTTCTAGTCGCAAGTTTGAAACATTTTCTTACCTGCCGCCTATGTCTGCCGAGCAGACTCGCAAGCAGATCGAGTATATCGTCAGCAAGGGATGGAACCCGGGCATTGAGCACACTGAACCGGAAAATGCCAAGAGCAACTACTGGTACATGTGGAAACTGCCGATGTTTGGTGAAACTGATGTTGACGCCATCCTCGCCGAAATTGAAAACTGCCACAAAGCCCATCCAGACAATCACGTTCGTCTGCTCGGTTTTGACAACTTTGCACAATCGGCAGGTGCTGCGATGGTAATCTACCGCGGTAAGACTGTTTAATAACGCAGGGCAGTATAAAAATAAAAAGCCCCTGCCCGACACCATACGGTCAGGGGCTTTTTTATATACATGGATGTATTGTATGCGGCGGGTGAATGGATGCACAGGAGCCGCGATGGTCAGGTCGCTCTCGGCCATCCCTGGCCTTCGCGACACTCGTACATCCTGTACATCGGATGTACCGGTACACCGCGATGTTATGGATGACAGGGAGCGGCGAATACTGAACGAATACTTCAAACCTTATTAAAGAAAGTACATTGAATATGTCAAAACCGGACAAGTACATAGGCATCAACAATGATATCAATGGAGGCATGACCACCATTGGCAAGATCATTCGTGATGCGTGGGTATTTGGCCTGTTGCCGGAAACCGAGACCTGTGAGGGCTGGAATCTGGCCGGTATTGATAACCTGTTACAAAAGGTCAATGCCGAGTGGGACAAGTATGGTTGCCTGGTTAGCCAATTGCCTGAAGATTTACGCAAACGTCACGAAAAGATACATGGTGAAGCCATAGCCAGAGCCAGGGCCGCGGGATGGAGCGGTGAATCCGAAACCGATCATGAAGACTAGAGGATGAGTTATGTCTACTGTCAATATTGAACAATACAAAATCCACGAAGAACCCTACTACGAATCAGTAGCGGATGAGATTGCTTTGTACCAGGCAGCCTATGAAGCACGTATGCCCATGATGCTGAAGGGCCCGACAGGTTGTGGTAAATCCCGTTTTGTGGAGTATATGGCCTGGAAACTGGGCAAGCCCCTGATTACCGTTGCCTGTAACGAAGACATGACTGCCTCTGACCTCGTTGGCCGCTTCCTGCTCGACAAGGAAGGTACCAAGTGGCAGGATGGCCCGCTGACGATGGCCGCGCGTCATGGGGCGATTGTTTACCTCGATGAAGTCGTTGAAGCACGCCAGGATACGACGGTCGTGATCCACCCGCTGACCGACCACCGTCGCACGCTGCCACTGGACAAGAAAGGTGAGCTTATCGAGGCCCATCCTGATTTCCAGCTTGTGATATCTTATAACCCGGGTTACCAGAGCCTGATGAAGGATCTGAAGCAGTCCACGAAACAACGTTTCGGTGCCCTTGATTTTGATTACCCGGAAGAAAAAACTGAGACCGATATTGTTGCCAGGGAGTCCGGTATAGACGCCGACACCGCACACAAGCTCGTGCAGATTGCCCACCGTGCGCGTAACCTGAAAGGTCATGGCCTCGACGAAGGTATCTCGACCCGTTTGCTCGTCTACGCGGGTAATCTCATTAACAAAGGTATCGATCCGGTTGCTGCCTGTAGTATGACCATGGTGACACCACTGACCGATGATCCGGACATGCGCGACACGCTGAATGCCGCAGTACAAACGTTCTTTGGCTAACAACGCGTCAGGAGTAAGGCGAAAGGAGTGAGGTGTGCCCTTACACACCTTACCCCCTGCTCTTCACGCCTCACGGTACTGGATTTATGTCTATCAAACTTGAAGATTACGAAGAACAGCTGAAAGATGCGGCACCAGAGGTTCGTGACGTACTTGAAAGTACGTTCTCGGAAGCTTCTCACGTCATGTCGCCGGCCGGGCTACAGAATTACCTTGATGGCGCCAAGGGTCTGTGTGGTCTCGGTCGTGGCACCGACCTGGTGATCTCTTACCTGCAGAACATGCCCCTCGTGGTCAAGGAATGTGGAGAAGACATCATCACTGACTGTATTACCGCGGCCATGAAACTGTCATCCATGACCTCGGGGGAGGTCATCTCGCTGCTGTTTAGCAGTTTACCGACTGCCTCACGTCGACTCGGCGACGCCGAACTGCTGCGTGGTTACCTGACCCTGATCCACCAGCTTTCATCCACCGCCGCGCGCGGTGTACGGCCGATGCTCAACCACATTGATGAGCTGTTATCCAAACTGACCCTGAGTGGTCTGCGCCGCTGGGCCAACTTCGGTGCCCAGGCCTATCGCCGTGACTTCGATAACCTGACCTCATATTTCAATCTCGAGTCACAGGATTCACTGGCGGTATTGCAAAAAGAGCGTCGTGGCACGCTGTTCATTGATGTGCAGCGAAAGTTGAATTTCTATCTGCGCGCCCTGTGGGGTCGCGATTTCTTTCTGCGCCCGACCGGCGCCGACTATACCGACTTCCGCCCCTATATCGAGGCACATATCGTGCACATGCCGGATGCGGTTGATGCGATAGGCGAGGTCTCCGGCCTGGAGCTATACCGTGCTACCGCCGCACACATGGCCGCGCATCTTTGCTATACCGACTCGCCTATCTCCGCTGAACAACTCAGTCCGGCGCAAATGTTCTTCATTGGTTTTATTGAAGATGCACGCATTGAATACAAAGCCATTAAAGACTTCCCCGGCTTGAAAAAACTCTGGCGCTCTCTTCTCGATGTAGATCTCGAAGGTGATGTTGAGCACCCCACCATGCTCGTGCTCGAGCATGTGGCGTTAATGTTACTGGACTCGTCCGTTAAAAGTGATGACCATGAGCTCAACACTTTGTGCGAACAGTTCCATTCCAGAGTTGAAGACGAGCAGGATAATAACCAGTTCTCATGGCATATTGGGCTGGAACTCTTTAACCTGTTTTCCAGCCGCAAGGAAATACCCAGCTTGCGTATTCTGGAACGCATCAGGATACCGTATCGTGATGACAACCGCTTTGTCTGGGAATTCGAGGAATTCACTTTCGACACCTTCGAAGAGTATGTTGCAGCCAGCCAGCGGCAGGTGCGCAAGACTGTCAGCGTGGTGGAAATGGCCAATGAAGTGGACTGTGAACTGGCCGGTGACGATGCCCAGGAAATCTGGACCTGTGATACTGAAATGTTCCCCTACGAAGATGACCTTGAAAGCACCAAGAGCTTCAATGACATGTGGGGCAAGGAACCGATCTCTGATCCTTTCCACTACCAGGAATGGGATTACCAGATCCAGTTACACCGCCCGGACTGGGCAACTGTTTATGAGCGTCGCCAACCCAAGGGCAACCCGGAAGATATAGAAAAAATTCTT
>JASFJH010000010.1:0-17726 GCA_050122215.1 Granulosicoccaceae bacterium
TGTCGAGAAAATGCCTGACGCGCTCAGCCGCTGTTTCTGTCATGCTGATAGCCATATACCCTGCTCCTGGTTAACAAACAGGATTAACTGCCCTGCTTTGACTTGTAATCGTCAATAGCAGCCTTGATCGCGTCTTCAGCCAGAACGGAACAATGTACCTTGACCGGGGGCAAGGCGAGTTCTTCGGCGATATCGGTATTCTTGATCTGCAACGCCTCGTCGAGTGTCTTGTTCTTTACCCACTCGGTCAGCAGCGAACTTGATGCGATTGCCGAACCGCAACCATAGGTCTTGAAGCGCGCATCTTCGATCACGCCTTCTTCATTCACCTTGATCTGCAGTTTCATTACGTCACCGCATGCCGGCGCACCTACCATACCGGTACCTACACCTGTGTCGGCCTTGTCAAACGCACCAACATTACGCGGATTTTCATAATGATCCATTACCTTGTCACTATAAGCCATGGTCATTCACCTCTATACAGATTTGAATAATAATTAATGTGCTGCCCATTGTACCGTGCTGAGATCAATACCTTCCTTGTACATTTCCCATAACGGCGACAGTTCGCGCAGCTTCTCGATATGCTTGTGTAGCAAATCGATCGTGTAATCGATTTCTTCTTCGGTCGTGAAGCGGCCAATCGTGAAACGAATTGAACTGTGTGCCAGTTCGTCGTTACGGCCGATAGCGCGCAACACGTATGACGGCTCGAGGCTCGCTGAAGTACAGGCCGAACCCGACGATACCGCGAGGTCCTTGAGCGCCATCATCAATGATTCACCTTCAACGAAGTTGAAGCTGATGTTCAGGTTGCCCGGAATACGGTGCTCCATGTCACCGTTGATGTACACTTCCTCGATATCCTTGATGCCGTCCAGCAGACGCTGGCGCAGTACCACAAGACGCGCATTATCGGCGGCCATTTCTTCCCTGGCCAGGCGGAACGCTTCGCCCATGCCAACGATCTGGTGTGTCGGCAAGGTACCCGAACGCAGTCCGCGCTCGTGACCACCGCCGTGCATCTGGGCTTCCAGGCGGACACGCGGCTTGCGACGCACATAGAGCGCACCGATACCCTTCGGGCCATAGATCTTGTGCGCCGAGAACGACATAAGGTCGACTTTCATCTTTTGCATGTCGATCTCGACCTTGCCTGCACTTTGCGCACCATCCACATGAAAAATAACACCACGTGACCGACACAACTCGCCAATCGCAGCAATATCCTGGATAACACCAATTTCGTTATTCACATGCATAACAGAAACGAGGATCGTGTCATCACGCATTGCCTGTTCCAGCTTGTCGAGATCCAGCAGACCGTTTTCTTCCGGGTCCATGTAGGTGACTTCGAAACCTTCACGCTCGAGCTGGCGACAACTGTCAAGCACGGCCTTGTGTTCTGTCTTGACCGTGATGATGTGCTTGCCCTTCTTCTGGTAGAAGTGAGCTGCGCCCTTGATCGCCAGGTTATCTGACTCGGTCGCACCCGACGTCCAGATGATCTCACGCGGGTCAGCGTTGATCAGGTCGGCAACCTGTTTGCGGGCATTTTCGACTGCCTCTTCGGCATTCCAGCCATAAGCATGCGAACGCGATGCCGGGTTACCGAAATTCCCGTCGAGGGTCAGGCATGCCATCATTTTTTCAGCAACACGCGGGTCAACCGGTGTGGTGGCTGAATAATCGAGAAAGATTGGCAGTTTCATAATCTGTTTAATACTCCGTAACACGAACCGCAATGCGGTACGGCGCTGAAAGTTTAGTTGCTGACGGCAGCGTCTTGCTCGGCGACCAGGTCAACGTTCTGCTTGCCACTCTGGCGCAGTGCGACTTCCTGCACTTCGCGACGCTCAACCAGGTCTGCCAGGGTAATACCACTGAGAAAATCGTAGATTCGCTGACTCAGGTCTGTCCACAATTCATGGGTCAGGCACGGATTATCATCCTGGCAATTCGCCAGCCCGCCGCAACGGGTCGCATCCACCTTTTCATCGATGGCCGTGATCACATCCGCGACCACGATCTCGCTCGCTTCACGGCTCAACTTGTAGCCACCGCCCGGGCCACGCGTACTGACGACCAGGCCCTTCTTGCGCAGGCGCGAGAACAATTGTTCGAGGTAGGACAGCGATATGCCCTGGCGCTTTGAGATGTCGGCGAGCGTGATCGGGCCATCTGTAAAATGCAACGCCAGGTCCAGCATGGCGGTCACGGCGTAACGGCCTTTGGTTGTCAATCTCATTGCAAATTCCTTCCCGTATTCGTAATATAAGCTACTGCTAATTCTACATAGTTGACCAAACTAGTCAAGTATTCATTTTGTCTCGGGTATTGGCGACCGGACGCGTCAGCCGGACTCTTATATAGACCCGCATTGGGGCAAGTGCAAATTCGCCAGGCCCGGCGAATCCATCGTTTCGGTAATATTACTCGGGCTTGTCAGCCGGGGCAGCGTCGTCAATCTTTTCCGGCTCGTCATCCGTATTGATCTTGCACGGCCCCAGCTCCGGCAGGTCCAGGTCACCGACTTCACTGCCGAGGCTCTTCAGGGCCTTGCACATCTGCTCCATCTTGTCATCCATGGCATGAATATGGTCAAGCATGGCGTTCACGGCGTTCGCGACCGGATCCGGCATATCGCCGTGCGAGGTGCCGTAGGCATCAAAACCGATCTTCTCGGCGAAGGCCTTGCGCTTCTCGTCGGCTGGCGCGAGGCTGCGCTGCACGACGTGGCCGGGAATGCCGACCACGGTGGCTCCCGCCGGTACATCCTTGACCACCACGGCATTCGAGCCGACCCGCGCGCCATCGCCAAGCGTGATCGGACCGAGCACCTTGGCGCCGGCCCCGACCACAACATCGTTGCCGAGCGTCGGGTGACGTTTGCCCTTCTTCCAGCTGGTACCGCCAAGCGTAACGCCGTGATACAGCGTGCAGTCATCACCGATTTCAGCCGTTTCGCCGACTACCACGCCCATACCGTGATCGATGAAAAAGCGTCGGCCGATACGCGCTGCGGGGTGAATTTCAACCCCCGTCCACCAGCGGCCAAAACCGGCCAGCCAGCGCGCCAGCCATTTCAGCCGCCAGTGCCAGAGCCGGTGCGACATACGGTGCAGGAGCAACGCGTGCAGGCCCGGGTAGGTCGTCAACACCTCAAAGGCATTGCGCGCTGCCGGGTCGCGGTCGAATACACAACGGATGTCTTCTCGAAGTCTGCTAAACATGAGTTGGTGTCTTGTTTTTGCCTGGCAAGAGCCCCCTATTGTAACGGAGATAGCACCAGAAAATCAGGTTTTCACCTGTTTTTTCACGGCCTTGAGGATGCCACGCAGGATGTTCAGCTCGGTCTGTTCGAGCTCGGCACGATTGAACAGGCGCCGCAGGCGACGCATCAACTGGCGCGGGCTGGCCGGGTCAAGAAAATCAATCGCGATCAGGGTCTCCTCGAGATGCCGGTACAGACCCTCGAGGTCTTCGCGGGTCGCCAGCGGGCTGTCACCGGCCTGCACCGTGACGGCTTCCTGTCCTTGTGCGGCCAAGCGCATTTCGTAACACAATACCTGCACCGCGGCTGCGACGTTCAGCGAGCTGTAATCGGGATTGCAGGGAATATGCACGAGCCGATCGCAACGTTCGAGTTCGGCATTGGTCAGGCCGGTGCGCTCCCGGCCGAACACGAGCGCCACCTCGGCGCGGGCCTCGCGCACGCCGCCTGCGCACTCGCGCGGTGTCACCTGTGGCCACGGCAGGCTGCGCAGCCGGGCACTCGCACCATACACGAGGCTACAACCCTGCAGGGCCGCATCTAGGGAGTCATGCACTCCCGCGGCATCGAGGATATCCGCGGCCCCCGAGGCCCGCGCGAAGGCTTCCGGATCCGGGAACTGCACCGGCCGCACCAGCTCGAGCCGGCGCAGACCCATGTTCTTGAGGGCGCGCGCCGCCGCCCCAATATTACCAGGGTGCGAGGTTTCCACGAGGACGATTCGGATTCTGTCGAGCATGCGCGGCAGCATACCCGAAATACCTGTATTTGGCTCATGTCTCTTGTGCCGGGCGGCCTGCGCCGCTACACTTCGCACACTTTTTTTCGCTCTTTTTAACATAGGTGCTTTGCCTGGCATGAGCCAATAAAAAGCGCCTTAACCGGATACGTCTTATGCACCCGATGCTTAACATCGCGGTCAGTGCTGCGCGCAAGGCAGGTGACCTGATCATGCGCTACACCGACCGGATCGACACCCTCAAGATCACCAACAAGGCACGAAATGACTTCGTCAGTGAGGTCGATCGTATGGCCGAGAATGCGATCATCGAGACGATTCACAAGGCCTATCCGGACCACGCCATTCTTGCCGAGGAATCCGGCAAGACCTCCGGCAACCAGTACGAGTGGGTGATCGATCCGCTCGACGGCACCACCAATTTCCTGCACGGCTTCCCGCAATTCGCAGTATCCATCGCATTGCGCGAAAAAGGCCGCCTGTACCAGAGTGTCATCTACGATCCGACCCGCCAGGAGCTGTTTACGGCCTCGCGTGGCAATGGCGCCCAATTGAACAACCGCCGTTTGCGCGTCACCGCTACGCGCAGCCTTGAAGGGGCGCTGATCGGCACGGGCTTTCCCTTCCGTCATCAGCAACACCTTGATGCCTACCTGAACATGTTCCGTGCCATCTTCCCGGACACGAGCGGCATCCGTCGTGCCGGTGCGGCCTCGCTCGATCTTGCCTATGTGGCCGCCGGTCGTCTCGATGGATTCTGGGAAATCGGCCTGAAGGAATGGGACATGGCCGCCGGTGTGTTGATGATCCAGGAGGCCGGCGGACTGGTCGGGGATTTCTCCGGCGGCCATGACTTCATGCAGAGCGGCAACATCGTCACTGCCAACCCGAAGCTGTTCAAGACCCTGCTGACCACGCTGCGTCCGCACCTGACCCCGGCATTAAAGCGCTAGTCCCGACAAACAGTCAGCAGTTCACAGTTTGCAGAAAAAGCTGGTTTCACTTTTCTGACGACTGCAAACTGATAACTGCAAACTATTGTCAGGGTAGTTCGTCAACGCCTTCCTTTTCAACCGGCATCAGGTCGGTCTTGCTGATACCCAGCGCCAGCGCGGCCGAACTGGCAACATAGATCGACGAATAGGTACCGACAAAGATACCGACGATCAGGGCAATCGCGAAGTTGTGGATCAACTCGCCACCAATCACGAACAGCGCAACAAGCACGAGCAATGTCGTCAACGAGGTAATCATCGTACGTGACAGTGTTTCGTTAATGGATATATTGACCACATCCATCGAGTTTTTCTTGCGCAGCTTGAGAAAGTTTTCACGGATACGGTCGAATACAACGATGGTGTCGTTGAGAGAGTAACCAATTACCGCGAGAATTGCCGCGAGCACGGTCAAATCGAACTCCAGCTGTAACAGCGAGAAGAAACCGAGCACGATCACAACGTCATGAACAAGTGCTGCAACCGAACCGACCGCGAAACGTTTTTCAAACCGTAACGCGACATACACAAGAATAAAGCCAAGTGCATAGATCATCGCCAGGCCACCCTGCTCGGTGAGTTCTTCCCCGACCTGCGGGCCAACCGATTCCACGCGGCGGCGTTCCACCGTGCCACTGTAGGCTGTCGTTAATGTGTCCATGATCTGCGCGCTGAGGTCGACGCTACTGATACCTTCACGCGGGGCGATCCGGATCAAAACGTCCCTGGCCGTACCAAAATGCTGAACCTGTGCATCCCTGAAACCGGACCTGGCCAGCGCATCACGTACCGGTGCCAGTTCGACCGGCCCTTCATAACCCGCCTCGATCACCGTACCACCGGTAAAGTCGACACCGAAGTTCAGGCCACGCGTGGCGAGCGAACCGATCGATACGAGCATGAGGATGGCGGAGATCACAATGGTCAGTTTCCGCCACTGCATGAACCTCCACTGCGAGACCTTCTTGACAAGTGACACACCGATCGACAGACCCTTCAGGCGGCGAGTGCCCCAGGCAAGGTTAACGATGGCCCGCGTACCCATGATCGCGGTGAACATCGAGGTCACAATACCGATAGACAGGGTTATGGCGAAGCCCTTGACCGGTCCCGTACCAAAGGTAAACAACACGATCGCCGCGATCAGCGTGGTGATGTTCGCGTCGGAGATCGTTGACAGGGCCTTCGCATAACCGGCGCTGATACTGGCCTGTGGCGTATTGCCAATTCGCAATTCCTCACGGATACGCTCGAAGATCAGCACATTTGCGTCGACAGCCATACCCACGGTCAGCACGATACCGGCGATACCCGGCAGCGTCAGGGTCGCCTGCAACATCGACAATACCGCAACGATCAATACGAGGTTGACGAGCAACGCGGTGTTCGCGACGAGACCAAAGCCGCGGTACCAGAATGCCATGAAGGCAAGCACGAAGATGAAGCCGAAGATCACCGAACGCGTGCCCTGGTCGATGTTGTCCTTACCCAGAGACGGGCCAATCGTGCGCTCTTCTACGATGTCCACCGGGGCGGCGAGTGAACCGGCGCGCAGCAACAGTGACAGCTGGCGCGCTTCCGCTGGCGAATCAAGACCGGTAGTCTGGAAACGTTTGCCGAACGGTTCGAGCACATTGGCAATACTGATGACTTCCTCGATCTTCTGCCGCGTCCGCACTTCCTTGCCATCGACATTCTTCGTCACGGTCTTGGTTTCGATATACACGACCGCCATCGGCTTGCCGACGTTTTCCTTGGTGAACTTGTACATACGACGTGCACCGGCGTCATCGAGCGTCACCGATACCATCGGGCTGCCGCTGCGTGTATCGATACCCGAGGCAGCGTTGATGATCTGATCACCCGTGACGATGATGCGTTTCTTCAGCAGCACGGGGCGGCCGTTACGCTCGTAGTACAGACGCGAACCGGCCGGCACACGGCCCTGCAGGGCGGCCTGGACATCACCCTCGTAATCCTGGGCATGGTATTCGAGTGTTGCGGTGGCACCGAGAATGTCGCGGGCAAACACGGGGTCCTGGACACCCGGAAGCTGCACAACAATGCGTTCTTCACCCTGCTGCTGGATAATCGGCTCGGCGACACCGAGTTCATTGACACGGTTACGCAGGGTCGCGAGGTTTTGCTGCAGGGCAAAACGCTTTGTCTCCCGCAGTTCATCGACCGTCATGGCCGCGAACACATAAAACGCGCCATCGCGCTCGGTCGGCGTGTAATCAAGCGCACGCAGTTCGCGGTTAAGCAACGCCATGCCCTCATCACGTGTTTGTGCATCGCGGAACTTGATCTCGACACCACTTGTCGGGCGTTCTTCCGTGGCACTCCTGCGATTCACGGTCAGGTAACGGATCTTCTCATCACGCAGGGCCGAGCGGATATCACTCACATACCGTTCTTCCGCCAGACGCACCGCAGCATCCATGTCGACTTCCATGAGAAAGTACACACCACCGCGCAGATCGAGGCCGAGATACATGGGCAAGGCATTCAGGGCGCGCAACCAGTCCGGTGTCGTGGCCACGAGGTTCAGGGCCACGGCATAGGCCCGCCCCAGTTCATCCTTGAGCAGATCGCGTGCCTTGAGCTGGATTTCAGTGTCGGCAAAGCGGGCAATAATGCGCTGCTCATCCATGCCGATGGCCGTCGTCTCGATACCGGCATCCGCCAGTAGCCCCCTGACCTGCTCAAGCGTGTCATCCGTCAGCTTGATATCAGTGGCTGTCGAAGATACCTGCACTGCCGGTTGTTCCGGGTAGATGTTCGGTATGGCATACAGTGTGCCGATTGCGAGCACAATAAGAATAAGCAGATATTTCCAGAGTGGGTACTTGTTCATGGCATTATTGTTTATTAAACGTTGTGATGAGTTGTTAAACGCATGCCGGGGCCTTGCGTGGCCCCGGTCAGGTTATTGTTATGTCTATCAGCCCTTGCTGCTTTCCTTGACCGTACCTTTGGGTAACAAGGTGGCAATCGCACCGCGCTGCAGCTTCACTTCCACGTTATCGGCGATCTGCACCGTCAGGTAATCGTCAGCAATACCTGTGATCTTGCCCAGCACACCACCATTGGTGATGACCTCGTCGCCCTTTTGCAGGCCCTCGGTCATCTTCTTGTGTTCCTTGGCGCGTTTGGCCTGCGGCCGGATCAGCATGAAATAGAATACGGCGAAGATCACCAGCATGAAAAACAGGCTGCCTATCGGGCTGCCGCCCTCTGCACCAGCCGCGGCACCTTCTGCCATTGCGTCGGAAATAAAAAAGCTCATGGATTAACCCTTTTCCTTATATATAGATGTTATTGGCCCTGCTCGGGCGCCTATTATGACACAGCCGGCTGCACCTGTGCGTGCCGGTTGCGGAAATCCGCGGCAAATTGCGCCAGCTCGCCGGTTTCGATCGCGGCGCGCAGATCGCGCATGAGTTGTTGATAATAAAAGAGATTATGGATCGTGTTAAGCCGCGCGCCGAGGATCTCGTTGGCCCGCTCGAGGTGGTGCAGGTAGGCGCGGCTGTAGTGGCGGCAGGTATAGCAGCCACAGACCGGGTCGAGCGGGCCGGTGTCATCCCTGAAGCGTGCATTGCGTATCTTGACGATGCCCTCGCTCGTGAACAGGTGGCCATTGCGGGCATTGCGGGTCGGCATGACACAATCGAACATATCGATGCCACGGCTCACACCCTCGACAATATCGAGCGGTGTGCCCACCCCCATGAGGTAGCGTGGCCGATCGGCTGGCAATTGCGGCGTGGTATGTTCGAGCACGGCGAGCATTTCCTCCTTCGGTTCGCCGACCGACAGGCCGCCCAGCGCATAGCCGTCGAAGCCAATCGCCACGAGGCCCTGCAGGGACTCGGTACGTAAATGCGGGTACATCCCACCCTGCACGATGCCGAACAGGGCCGCGGGATTATCCGCATGCGCCTGCTTGCTGCGCGCCGCCCAGCGCAGCGACAGTTCCATCGAGGCACGCGCCTCGTCCTCGGTGGCCGGGTATGGCGTGCATTCATCGAAGATCATGACGATGTCGGAGCCGAGTGCATGCTGCACGGCCATCGATTCCTCCGGCCCCATGAACACCTTGCGGCCATCGACGGGCGACTGGAAATGCACGCCCTGTTCCGTGATCTTGCGCAACTTGCCGAGGCTCCACACCTGGAAGCCCCCCGAGTCGGTCAGGATCGGGCCGGGCCATTGCATGAAGTCATGCAGGTCGCCGTGCTTGCTGATGATCTCCGTGCCGGGCCGCAACATGAGATGGAAGGTATTACCGAGAATGATCTCGGCACCGACCTCACGCAGTTCTTCCGGTGTCATCGCCTTGACCGTGCCATAGGTGCCGACCGGCATGAATGCCGGGGTTTGCACCGTGCCACGCGCAAAGCTCAATTGCCCGCGCCGTGCCGCGCCATCGGTGGTAAGCAGTTCAAATTGCATAAGTCCTATTCGATATCCTGTGATGACGGTTTGGCATTATTGCGCGTGATGAACATCGCGTCACCGTAACTGAAAAACCGGTATTCATGATCGACCGCATGCCGGTAGGCCGCCAGCACGTGCTCGCGGCCGGCAAACGCGCTGACCAGCATGATAAGCGTTGATTCGGGCAAGTGGAAATTGGTCAGCATCGCATCGACGACCCGGAACTGGTAACCGGGATAGATAAAGATATCCGTCTCGCCGCGGTACGGCGCGAGCTCCCCATCACGCGCGGCCGACTCGAGCGCGCGCACACTCGTGGTACCCACGGCCACGACCCGGCCTCCCCGTGCCCGGCATGCATGCACGGCGTTCACGACCTCGTCGCTGACCTCGAGCCATTCGCTGTGCATATGGTGATCCTTGAGTTCATCGGCGCGCACGGGCTGGAAGGTGCCGGCGCCGACATGCAGCGTGACCTCGCAACGCCGGATACCCATCTTGTCCAGTTGCGCCAGCATCGCGGCATCGAAATGCAGGCCGGCGGTCGGCGCCGCGACCGCGCCGGTGGTCTTCGCGTACACGGTCTGGTAACGCTCGGCATCGGCCTCGCCGGCCTCGCGTTCGATATACGGCGGCAACGGCATGCGGCCATACTGTTCGAGCAGATCGAGAAACGGCCGTTCGCTGTCCTGCAAAGCCAGTTCGAACAGCTCACCCTGCCGGCCATGCATGACCACGCTGAAGCCACCCTCGAGCTCGATGATGGCACCCGGCTTCGGCGACTTGCTGGCGCGGACATGGGCGAGCACGGTCTGGTCATCGAGCACGCGTTCGACCAGCACCTCGACCTTGCCACCGGTCTGTTTATGGCCGAACAGGCGCGCCGGGATGACGCGCGTGTTGTTGAACACGAGCAGGTCGTCAGGCCGCAACAGGGACGGCAGATCGCTGAATTGCCGATCAGCGAGCGCACCCGTATCGCCCTCCAATACGAGCAGGCGGCTCGCCGCCCGATCAGGCAACGGTGCCTGCGCTATGAGGCGTTCGGGCAGTTCGAAATGGAAATCTGTGCGGCGCATGGGGCGCGATTCTAGCAGATGAAAGCGCTTATCGGGCCCTGCCGGCCATTCAGGCATTGAGAACCACGCAAAATCCGCTACACTACGCCTTCCAATTTGCCGGGGTGGCGAAATTGGTAGACGCAGGGGATTCAAAATCCCCCGGTGGCAACACTGTGCCGGTTCGAGTCCGGCCCCCGGTACCATTCTTTTCGTTATTTCTCCGCTTCTGCTTCTTCTGCGACCAGTTCATAGTTGGTGGAACGCACCCCCTGCAGCAACATGTCGACGTTTTCAGAAGGGATATTGAGGATTTGCAGGGCAAGCCCGCCCAGGCGCATGCTGCTCTCGAGTGCTTCCGGGTAGGCGTGGGTCACACCCGCTTCAAGCAGGCGGCCACACGCCTCCAGATCCCGGGCGCGGGAAATAATCTTCACATTCGGTGACAGGGTACGGATATGCGTGACCGCCCGTTCAGCCATATCACTGTTATCAATCGTCAACACGACCAGCATGGCCTGCTCGACACCGGCACTGGTCAGTATCTCCGGGTCACTGATATCACCATAAAATACCGGCACACCATCATTGTGCGCCTGCTTGACGCGGGCAGGGTCAGCGTCAATGGCAACAAACGGTACATCGCTGGTCTGTAACAGCATTGCCACGGTATGACCGACGCGGCCATAACCGGCAATAATCACCTTTTTCTTCTGCGCATGCTCGGCGGAGATCTGTAATGCTTCATGCGATGTTTCTTTTGCCCTGGCACGCCTTTCGATACGTTCACCGAGGCGATCCAGCAACGGCGTGATCAGCATCGTGACCGAAATAATGCCAATCGCATAAATAAAAGTCGTCTCATCAATAACATTCAGTTCTCTGGCCGAGGCAAAAATAACAAAACCGAATTCGCCACCCTGTGAAAGCAACAAGGCAACCCGCGCGGCAATATGCCGTGAGATGCCAAACATCATGGCCAGCACAAACAATACAATCACCTTCAGCACTACGATAACAACTGTATGCTGGGCCAGTTCCGCCATACGGCCCGACAAGGTACCGATATCAATCGACATACCGACCGCGACAAAAAACAGCGCCATGAACAGGCCTTTGAATGGTTCAATCGCTGCCTGGATCTGCAAGCGGTAACGGCTGCCCGAGAGTGCCATGCCCATGACGAAGGCGCCCAGCGCCATCGACGCGCCGGATAAATGCATTGCCCATGCCGAGAAAAATACTGCCAGCATGACGACCAGCAAGAAACCCTCCTTGTTGCGATGCCGGGCAAGAAGATGCAACACAGCCGGGATGACATATTGACCAAAGCCGATTAACAGTACGAGCATACCGATAATAATCGCGGCCTGGAGCCACATGGAGATATCGGATGGCAGTCCCCCGCTGACTGACAGCAGTGGCACGACAGCCAGTAACGGCACAATCGCGATATCCTGCATGAGCAGGATGGAAAACGCGGTGGAACCGTGCTTGCTGGCAATCTCGCCACGTTCCTGTAATAGCTGCAGGACAAATGCCGTGGAAGACAGGGCAAAAATAAAACCGATGAGTACTGCAGTTTGCCACGAGGACTGGAAAAACGAAAAATACAGGCCAAGCACCAGTCCGGACACAATAATCTGCAGTGAACCCAGCCCCAGTACTTCGCGCCGCATTGCCCACAGGCGTCTCGGCTGCATCTCCAGGCCGATCAGAAACAGCAGTAACACCACGCCCAGTTCGGTGAAATTCCTGACGTCCTCGACATGTGTCGTCACATACGGGCCGGGTGAATACGGGCCGACGATAATGCCGGCCACAAGCAGGCCCAGCACCGAGCCCAGGCCGAGGCGTTTGAACAGGGCCACTGCAATCGATGTTGCGATAAGCACCAACAGGGCTGAGGCCAGGAACGAATCAAGGTGCATACATCACCTGCCGGGAAAGAGGAATATCATCACCATAAACGCAAAGGTCATGGCCGGGCAAGCCCGTGAGTCGGGGTCATGAATATTGCTAACATTTCCCCACGGGATTGGTTTTTTGGATTAGACTGAAAAAATGCGCTGAAATATCATAGAAATGTCACCTGCCTCATGCACAATTCAAGGGAAAGATGGAGGATACCATGACAGATATACAACAACTTCTTGGTCCTGAAGCTGAAGACCTGTTGACCCACAGCTGCAGCGGGATCCCCAGCCAGGGTTTGTCCCTGCCCGGCCCGGATTATATCGACCGGGTTGTCTCAAGGAAAAACCGCAAGCCGGGTGTGTTGCGCAATCTCAGCGCTCTCTATAGCCATGGTCGTCTCGGCGGCACCGGCTACCTGTCATTGCTCCCCGTCGACCAGGGTGTGGAACATTCTGCCGGTGCCTCGTTTGCCCCCAACCCGGCCTACTTTGATCCGAAGAACATCATCGAACTGGCCATCGAAGGCGGTTGTAACGGCGTGGCCTCGACACTTGGCGTGCTCAATGCCGTGGCGCGCGACTATGCGCACAAGATCCCGTTTATCGTGAAGATCAATCACAACGAGTTGCTCACCTACCCGAATATCTATGACCAGACACTGTTTGCCAGTGTTGACCAGGCCTTCGACATGGGGGCTGCGGCAGTCGGGGCAACGGTCTATTATGGTTCGGCCGAGTCGCGCCGCCAGATCCAGGAAATCAGCGAGGCCTTTGAACATGCGCACGAACTGGGCATGGTGACCGTGTTATGGGCCTACCTGCGTAACAGTGCCTTCAAAAAAGAGGGAACGGATTACCACGTCTCCGCGGATTTGACCGGCCAGGCCAACCACCTTGCAGCCACCATCGATGCTGACATCATCAAGCAAAAACAGGCGCAGAATAACGGCGGCTTCACAGCAATTGACTTTGGCAAGACCCATCCCGGGGTCTATGAGGAACTGACCACTGAACACCCCATCGACCTGGTGCGTTACCAGGTGGCATGCTGTTACATGGGACGGACCGGCATGATTAACTCCGGTGGCGCCTCGGGGGAAAACGACCTGCAACAGGCCGTGCGTACCGCGGTCATCAACAAGCGCGCCGGCGGTATGGGCCTCATATCCGGGCGCAAGGCTTTCCAGAAACCGATGCAGGACGGGGTGACGCTGTTGCATGCGATCCAGGACGTCTACCTGTCAGATCAGGTGACGATTGCCTGACAAAAAAAGGGCCTGCCGAGGCAGGCCCTTTTTCTTTAGCGGGTGAACAAGAACGATTAATGGTTCTTGATCTTCAGTTTGGTTTTCTCATTGTTCTTGGCCAGGTGGTGATGGCGATGTGCGGCCTGCTCGGCGAGTCGCTGCAAGATTGCATCCAGATCACTGGCACCCAGTGACTTGATCGCATCGCTCTCAGCGACACTGGAAGCTAATGAGTAATAGGGTGTCTGATCCGGCACCAGGCTGATATCTTCATAATTGGCCGCAAGACTACCGGCTGTCGCTAGACCCAGAAACTCCTGCACTACATTAATAAAGAATTTTTTTACATCTTCGACCGACTCTGCATGATTCAACTGATCGCGTAACTTGGGAAGGACTTCGTGTTCGTGTTTTGTCAGCGACATAATTTGGGTCATATTGTAACCCCTCCTGATTTCAATCTAATACAACTGTTTATATACCCTGGTAAGTATGGAGTTCGCATTGATTTAAATCAATATCAGTGACGCAGCCCCTAACAAACAGGGTGCTGGCCGGTAATATATTAGCCGGAAGGCCGGAAATAGTTGCGCCACGGGTCTGGCCGTTCCCTGATGAATCACTGTGAACGCCTTGATTCCTCGGCCAGCTTCAGTTCCCTGTGCCGCTGTCCGGCTTCGCTGGCAGTCATGCCGTACCCGCCAGGCTGGCAGGGGAAAAGGGCATTTCTGGCTTAAATGGTAATCCTGTCGCCAAGTGCCGGGATCTCGGCCCGCCAGCGCTGTTGCGCTAACTTTTGCTGCAATACCTGCTTGGCCTCGGGTTCACCATGCACGAGGTATAAACGCGGCCGCGGCTGTTTGAAATTGTCTGACCAGTCAAGCAGTTGCGACTGGCTTGCATGCGCCGAGAAGCCGCCGATCGTATGAATTGCCGCGTTCACGGCGATCTCCTCGCCAGCGAAGCGGAAGGTTTTCGCGCCATCAATGAGCGCCCGCCCGGGCGTGCCGATGGCCTGGTAACCGACAATGATGACATGCGCATTGTTGCGCCACAGGTTATGTTTGAAATGATGGCGGATCCGGCCACCGTTACACATGCCGCTGCCGGCAATGATAATCGCACCTTTCTCGACCTTGTTCAGCGCCATGGATTGCTCGGTCGTCTGCGAATAGCGCAGCACCGGCAAAAAGGTATGCAGGCTGCGGGAGTTGGCCTGCCGTAATGTCGCCCGGTCCTCGCTGTTGAACACGTGCAGGAAACGGTGATAGACCTCGGTCGCGGCAATCGCCATGGGACTGTCGAGATACACGGCCTGGTGTGACAACTTGCCGGCCTGGTATAACTCGCCGAGCCGGAAGATGATCTCCTGCGTACGGCCCACGGCAAATGCCGGGATCAGGATATTGCCCCCCTTGTCGGCTGCCTCTTCGATGATGTCCTCGAACTCCTGCAAGGTCTCATCGAGTGGCCGGTGATCGCGATCGCCATAGGTGGATTCGAGCAATAGCACATCGGCGTGCCCGACCACCTCCGGGTCGCGCAACAGGGCCGCGCAGCTGTTGCCGAGATCGCCGGAGAACACGAGTTTCTTCTCGCTGCCCGCCTCGCTGATAAACAGCTCGACGATCGCCGAACCAAGGATATGTCCGGCATCGCGGAAGCACACCTCGATGCCCTCGGCCACCGGCACGCGCCTGCCATAACGAACACCCTCGCAAAGCGCGAGCACCGCCTCGGCATCGGCCAGGTCATATAATGGTTCGATGTCCGGCTTGCCGGCGCGGCGGCGGCGCTTGTTTTCCCATTGCGCATCACGCTCGGCAAGGTAGGCCGCATCCTTGAGCATGATCTCCAGCAATTCTTCGGTTGCCTGCGTCATGTACACGGGACCGCGGTAACCGTCTGCGGCGAGTTTTGGCAATCTGCCGGAATGGTCGAGGTGAGCATGCGACAACACGACCGCATCGAGCTGCCGCACATCAAACGGGAACGGCGCCGTGTTGGCCTCTTCCTCCTCACGGCTGCCCTGCACCAGCCCACATTCGAGCAACACGGTTGCCTGTTCGGTACGAAGCAGATAGGCGGAACCCGTGACGCCTTCGATTGCGCCGTAAAATGTCAGTGTGGCCATGATATGCTCCTGTGCTGATTGCTTACTGAATTTTTACAGGAAATGCTACCGGAATGGAATCATGGGTCAGAGCGTTTGCCAGCAGAAAGGATATGTTTTCAGGTATTCTTTCCCCTTCATCGGGTCCGGCATACACCCTGTTTATGCCATGCTCCTTTGCAGAATATAAACTTTTGTCAGCCACCTCTATCAATGCCGTTTCTTTGCAGCCTCTGCCAGGCTCAATGGTAGGCTGCATGCTCGCGACACCTATACTCGCAGTGACGTTTGATGGGAGATGACATAACAAGACCGCCACCCTCAAGGTTTAACGGTCTGACCCCCATCGTAAACCAGCGCCTTTCATCATGGCTATGACAGGGATATTCGAAATAGAACACAGCAAGCTCTTACCCGATAACTTTTGTGATGCCATCCGCCGTATCCCTGGCAAGCGCCTCACCCATTGCAGATGACGCATCATGTACATCCAGGTAATTAATGCCTTGCCAGCCTGACGCTGCCGCGCAACCGTTTTCAATGGCAAAATCAATCCACCCCCGGTTCACATATTGAATAGCTCCTTCAGAATCAATAACGACGATATGTTCCGTTATCGAATCAATGACTGATCTGTGGAATCCACTGGAAAGCTTCGTACGATTAATATTTACAAATCCCAAATAGTCGATGACCAATCAGCATAATCGTCATTTGTCATGGCCCTGTTTTGCATTTAACAATGTTCCCTGTGAGCCATGGCCTCTTTAATTCACGTAATTTCTCGTTTCCGTCATGCTCGCCACATCCAATTCCCCTGCCAGCTTCATGGTCAATCACCCGTACGCCCCACCCCTTCCCTGCCGCACGCAGTTGGTGCACACTGTGCCCAGATTACCTATGCGACATGGCTCACGCATACGCGTAATTCATGATAATTCATCAGTTTTTCAAGTGCTTGGCAGTTCCCGGCACTATCTGGGCCGGATTTTGCAGTACTGGTAAAGACAACACACCTGTACAAAAAGGAAAGACCTATGATCGGTACACGTTTCACGCTGGAGGTCCGGCCGGTTTTGCCGGAGCGCCTGGCTCGACTGGATGAGTTGGCCAATGACCTGCTTTACAGTTGGGACCGGCAGGTACGCAGCCTGTTCTTCCGGCTCGATGCCGAACTGTGGGAAACATGTGGCCATAAACCGAAAGTATTCCTGCGCCGCATTGCCCAGACCAAGCTGGATGAGGCGGCTGAAGATCGCGTCTTCCTGCAGGATCTGAACCGGGTACTGTCCTCCTACGACACCTACCTGCAAGAAGACAGTATGTCCGGGGTTGATGAACACCTCGATCCGGACAAGGACCTGGTGGCCTATTTCTGCGCCGAATTCGGTTTTCATGAAAGCTTTCCGATCTATTCCGGTGGTCTGGGTATTCTCGCCGGCGATCACTGCAAGGCGGCCAGTGATCTGAATGTACCTTTCGTGGCGATTGGCCTGCTCTACCGGCAGGGCTATTTCAACCAGACCATTGATGTGTATGGTCACCAGCAGGCGCATTACACGACCACCGATTTCGATGACCTGCCCATCACACCGGCCGTCGACAGTGACGGCAACGAGATCCACATTCACGTTGCCATGGCCGGGCGCAGTGTCGAGGTCAAAGTGTGGCAGGCCAAAGCCGGGCATATCCGCCTGTACCTGCTCGACACCGACTTACCTTCGAATACGAGTGACGATCGTGCCATTACCCATCAACTCTACGGCGGTGATGTACACACGCGCATCCAGCAGGAGGTCATCCTTGGTATTGGTGGAGTACGCGCCCTGCGGGCTCTCGGTCTGCGACCGTCGGTGTGGCACATTAATGAAGGCCACGCGGCGTTCATGATCCTCGAACGTTGCCGCGAGCACGTATCGAAAAACATGCATTTCGACA
>JASFJH010000011.1:0-16883 GCA_050122215.1 Granulosicoccaceae bacterium
GCGCGGTTTTCCTGAAACTGCCACTGCCCAGCACAACCAGCACATGCCTGCCATAACCGGAGATGATCCCCGGCAGTTTATTGAAACTGCCACTGCCAAACTCAACGCGCGGTAACTTTGCGATGGAAAAGGACATCATGATCTCGATCCTGCCGGCTTACCCGGTTGGGAATAACGCATCATAGGGGATACCAAAACGTGGTGAGGCCATCCAGTCAGCCACGGTTTCGCGCCATTCGAGATAATGCGCGGTTTTCTTGTGCGCAGCAGCATCCCCGGCACTCGCGTAGGCCTCGTACAGGGCAAAACGTGTCGGGTCATCACTCGACTGCAGGATATCAAAACGACGGTTACCCGATTCCTGGACAGAGGCTTCGTAGTTCTTGCGGGTCGCCTCGATAAAGGCGTCGACGTTTTCTGCTTTCACATGCACATGGACAATAGTGACCTGCATACAGTGCCCCCCTTCTCTTTCGACTTGTTATCAAATATCCAGTTCGCCGGTGACATTGCGATCGTAAATCAATGCCGTCGATTCACGCCGCGCCTCCGGGCGCAACATATGCGGTTGTTGCTTGTCGTTATCGATTAAATGTACCACCTCGACGCCTTGAAGCAATAAATAGTCGCTGATTAATGAACGGTGGCATTGCAGGGGATCTTTTTCAGCGCACATAAAGGCCACAGGCGCCTTGCGACCAGGATTGATTAACTGGCTCGCCGCCCGTTCAAAATCCGGAGTCTGCATATAGTCGGCATAGCCGCGCAAGCCCGCATCCAGCGCAATATGCGGCGAATCGCCAGACGCCTTGCGCATGCCCCCGAGTTGCCGCCCCGCCCAGTGATACATAATGCCTGCCGCTTCACAGGCAGACCGCAAACTGTCTTCATTGAATTGCGGGTTATGTTTTGACTGCGGGCGGGCACGCACATCGACCAGTGTCTGGATGGACGCCTGCCCGAGTAACCGCATAAATTCATCAAGCGGCCGGTTACTGTGACCAATGGTATACAGGGTTGTCATTTGTTATTGTCCCGGGATCGCTGTATCAGGTTTTTCCCTGGTGTATTTTCATACCATATCCTTTATCTGCAATACAGGCCCATGCTATGCGGACCTGGCCATATCGAGTTCACCATTCAGATAACGCCAGTCGAGTGGCTGGCCGTTATGATCAAATCGATACAGGATGGGCGTGGCAGTAGGGATTTCAAAACCTTCTACCTGTTGCACACTCATGCCCGCCAGGTCCATGAGCAGGGCCCGCAGCGTATTGCCATGCGCGCTGATCAGCACACGCTCGCCCTTTTTAATACGCGGTGCCACATGTTCCTGCCAGAACATCATGACACGCGCCCGCGTCTCGGCCAGGTTTTCAACCGCCGGCAACAGATGTGGCGCAACATCGGCATACAGCGGGTCGTTGCCCGGGTGCCCCGGATCGCCCGGTAACAAGGGCATGGCCCGGTCTGTATAACCTCGCCGCCAGCACCAGACCTGTTGTTCACCGACCTGTGCCGCGGCTTTGGCCTTGTCCACACCCTGCAACGCACCATAGTGACGTTCGTTAAGACGCCAGTCCTGCTGTCGTGGAATGTCCTGTTGCCCGATTTGTTCGAGCAGGATATCCAGCGTGGTGATGGCGCGTTGCAGTCGGGAACTCCAGGCCACATCAAAACGATAGCCGTGCCTGTACAGCCATTCGCCGGCCTGTATCGCCTCGGCAATACCGGCCTCTGTCAGGGGTGGGTTCGCCCAGCCGGTGAAACGGTTCTCACGGTTCCACTGGCTCTGCGCGTGGCGGATCAGCACCACGGTGACTGTGTCGTGCTGCATTGCATCAAATTTTGTTTGGGTATTGTCTGTTTTCATGGCCTTACAATAGCCTTGCAGAATTGATAATTTAAATCGTTTATTTATACTGCTGTTATAGGTATCGCCTATTGGTAAAAAGCATGAACCTGCGTGACCTGAAATACATCATCGCGGTGGCCGAGACCCATCACTTCGGCAAGGCGGCAGAGCGCTGTTTTGTCAGCCAACCCACGCTGAGCGGTCAGATCAAGAAACTTGAGGAAGAACTCGGCGTCGCCATTTTCGAACGCACCAGCCGTACGGTGGAGATCACGCCCGTCGGCGAGGCCATCCTGACCCATGCGCGGCAAATCATGGAACAGGCCGATGCCATCGAGCAGTTGGCGCGCGCCCAGCAGGATCCGTTGGCCGGGCCGCTGCGCATCGGCGCGATCCCGACCCTGAGCCCCTACCTGATGCCGTTGATTCTGGCGCCGTTGAAGAAACTGCACCCGCAGATGCAACTCGTGCTGTCCGAAGAACTGACCGATACCCTGCTCACGCGACTGCGCAATCACGAAATCGATGCCGCCCTGCTTGCCACACCGGTCGAGGAACAGGACCTGGAAAGCCTGCCCCTGTTTGACGAGCCGTTCTGGGTCGCCTATCCGCGCAAGCACGCCTTCTATGCGAAAGAGAAAATCACGCGACGTGACCTGGACAGGGAAAACCTGCTGTTGCTGGCCGAGGGCCACTGCCTGGCGAAACAGGCGATGGACGTCTGTCATATAAAGGAACGGCAGGCGCAGGGCGAGATGGCCGATCTGCGCGCCGCCAGCCTGGAAACGCTGCTCCAGCTGGTCGGCGCCGGTTTCGGTATCACCCTCGTGCCGGCGCTGGCGATGCGCGGCTCCTGGACCACGGGCAGCGGCGTGGTCGCGCAGCCACTGAGCATGGCCGATGCCTCGCGGCGCGTGTCACTCGTGTTCCGCCACAGCTTCCCACGGCGGGCAGCGCTGCAGGCCTTCGCCGATATCATCCTTGCCAATCTGCCCAATACCGTGCAGGCGGTCGTCACGGGCAAGCGTCAAAAGAAACCTGCCACTACCCGGAAAAAGGCCACTACCCGTAAATAGCCTCTCCTTCGTCCGCCAGCACTCGTAGCGGGCCGGACCAGTTATATGATTGGTCAAGCCTATCGTTTGAATAGTTACAAACGATTTTATCTATTACTTGCCTGACCCCATAATCCTTTCCGTAGCCGGAATTCAACTGGATGAGACGAGAGGATAAGGCGATGACCAAGACAATGAGTTTCGCGGCAGTGCATTTCACGGTGGCATTCACCGTGGGCTACCTGATGAGCGGTAGCGTGCTGGTCGGCGGTGCCATTGCGCTGGTCGAACCGGCCATCAACACCGTCGCCTACCACTTTCATGAACAGCTGTGGAAACGCGTGCAAAAGGCCAGACCCACAGCGTCGCAGCAATTTGTACAACAAGTGTAATTTCTATCTGACCAACTGCAAGGAGATAACCATGTTTGAGAATCGTGAAGGCCAGAATGTACCCCAGGTGACTTTTCGTACCCGCCGTAACCATGAGTGGATCGATGTCACGACGGATGAAATCTTCAAGGGCAAGACCGTCATCGTGTTTTCACTGCCGGGTGCATTTACCCCGACCTGCTCTTCGACACACGTCCCGCGTTACAACCAGCTGACGCCGGTATTCAGGCAGCACGGGGTGGACGAAGTGGTCTGCGTGTCTGTCAATGATGCCTTCGTCATGAACGAATGGAAGAAAGAGCAGCATGCCGACAATGTCACCTTCATCCCGGATGGCAATGGCGACTTCACCCGCGGCATGGGCATGCTCGTGCCGAAGAATGACCTCGGTTTCGGTGATCGCTCATGGCGCTACTCGATGCTGGTCAGGGACGGTGTCATTGAAAAGCAGTTCATCGAGCCTGATATGCCGGGCGACCCGTTCGAGGTATCGGATGCCGATACCATGCTCGACTACATTGCACCGGATGCGGCCAAGCCGCTCGATGTCACCGTGTTCAGCCGTGAGGGATGTGAATACTGTGTACGCGCCAAGGGCATGTTGCACGATGCCGGTATCCAGTTCGAGGAACTCGTGTTGAACCGTGACTACAGCGAAGCCACGATTCGCGCCGTTTCGGGTGAGGCCACGGTGCCGCAGGTGTTCATCAATGGTGAGCGTATCGGGGGTTCGGAGTCACTGGCTGCCTACCTGGACAAATCAGAGGCAGCATAAAACGGGACAGGCTCTCCTGGCTCGCTTCTCCTCCCGCTCCCCCGACATGAAGCGAGCATTCTGGTGGCTCACATGAGTGGGCCACCCTTTTTAACCCCGGTAACTTGAAGCAGGGAGTAATGGACATGAACAAGCAGCAGTACGATTTGATTACAATTGGTGGTGGCAGTGGCGGCCTGGCTGCCGCCGAAACCGCTGCCAGGCTGGGCAAGAAAGTTGCCATCATCGAAGCACACCGCCTCGGTGGCACCTGCGTTAACAATGGCTGCGTGCCGAAGAAAGTCATGTGGTATGCCGCCAACCTGACACATGCCGTGGATAATGCCAATGCCTTTGGTATTCCAGCGCGGTGCGGTGCAACCGATTGGCAAAAGCTGGTTAGCGCACGTGAACAGTACATCAGTAACATCAATAACTACTGGGATGAGTATGTTGACGACAGTGGTATTGAACACATTAACGGCTATGCCTGCTTTGTCGACGCACACACTGTTGCAGTAGGTAATGCTCTGTACACTGCCGATCACATTGTCATTGCCACGGGTAGTCAGCCGATCGTGCCGCCAGTACCGGGTGCCGAACTGGGCATCACTTCGGATGGCTTCTTCACGCTGACCGGGCAACCGCGTAATGTCGCGATTATCGGTGGTGGTTACATTGGCGTTGAGCTCAGCAGTGTGTTGCGCGCACTCGGCAGCGAGGTCACGTTGATCGCGATGGAAGATCGCATCCTCGAGCGCTTCGACCCGATGTTGAGCGATGTCTTGCGCGAGGAGATGCACAAACAGGGCATTCGCGTGGAAACCGGTATGCAGGTCAGCGCCCTCGCCAACAATGCCGAAGGTATTAGGGTCACGGGCAGCGATGAACAGGTCATTACCGGCTTTGATACAGTGATCTGGGCCGTCGGTCGGCGTGCCAATACCCGAACGCTCGGGCTCGAACAGGCCGGTGTAGAGGTCTTGCCGAACGGTATCATCCCGGTCGATGAATTCGAGAATAGCAGCGTCGCAGGGATTTACGCGATTGGTGACATCACCGGTCGCGCGGCCCTGACGCCGGTGGCGATCGCCGCCGGGCGCAAACTGGCACGGCGCCTGTTCGATGATCAGCATGGCAGCAAGGTCGATTATGACAACATCCCCAGCGTGGTGTTTTCGCACCCACCTGTTGCGACGGTCGGCATGACCGAAGCCCAGGCCCGGGAAGAGTATGGCCGCGAGGTGACGACCTACTCGACCTCGTTCACGCCGATGCGGCACGCCCTGGCCGAACACGGCAGTACCACGGCCATGAAACTCGTGTGTGCCGGTGCCCGGGAAAATGTCGTGGGGATACACATGATCGGTGACAATGTCGATGAAATGCTGCAGGGTTTTGCGGTCGCTGTGAAAATGGGCGCCACCAAGGCAGACCTAGACAATACCATCGCCATTCACCCGACCAGCGCCGAGGAACTCGTCACGCTGAAAGTGGCTGATGAACCAGCCTGCGAGGCAGAGGATATCGATGCCGGAAATGAGTGGAAGCAGGCTTGCTGAACCACACACGGGACAGGGATGTCCGCTGTTTGCCAACCTTCAGGAGCAAATAACATGATCAGCTTGCGTTTCGCCACACAACATGACCTGGCCATGATCAACCGCATCATCGAAGCGGCGGTCACGACTTGGCAATTACCCGAGCGGGTCAAGCGCCTTGCCCTGCCGAGCTACCGTTATGACGAGATGGACCTGCAACACCTCGAGATCGTGGTGGCGGAAGACAACGGTGATATGGTCGGCGTCGCCGCATGGGAGGATGCCAGTACCGCCGATTTGCCCGAAGGCCTGAGCGGCCTGTTGTTACACGGCATCTATGTACTGCCCGGGCAGTGGCGGCAGGGTACAGGACAACGCCTGTTTGCTGCTGCCGAACAGGCCGTTAAGAGCAGACAAAAGGACGGCCTGCTGGTGAAGGCGCAACAGGATGCCGAAGGTTTTTATCAGCACATGGGCATGCAACGTTTACTGGTCAGCGATGAACAACGTGACTATGCCAACCGCTTCTGGAAAAAGCTCAGTGACTGAACATGCTTACAGGCCGATTGCGCTCATATCCAGTCTGCCCTGCTTTACCGGCGGACACCAGTAATAGGCACCGCTCACAGGGCGGGTAAAACCAAACAATGCATCGGTGATGCCATCTTCCCTGCCCAGCATGCGATTCAGGATGGACTCGAAGGCATCAAAAGAATGGCCAAACGCGACAAACACAAGCCCCGCCTGCAAGCCCTCTGACCACGGCATGGAGCGTCGTACTATAAAGGCTTCCGGTTCATAACTCTCCTGGGCCGCACGTTTGGCATGTGCCGCCTCGGGTGCTTCATCAAATTCCTCGTTATCACTGATATGGCGACCAAAGATATCGTCACGTTCTTCTTGTGTCATCTGCTCCAGCACATCGAAATCATGCACCCATTGCATTACCGCGACAAAGCTGCTGCCGTCGAGCCCGGCACCCTGGCCCTGCACAATGGCCGCGGCAATTGCCTCGTCACCCTGCGGGTTCTCGGTGCCGTCCTCATAGCCACTCAGATCACGATTCTGGTCATACTGGAAGGTATCAATGACATCGTCCAGGGCGAAGCCGAGCGACAGCATGTCGACGATCCGCCGTGAGCGATGAAACAGCTCACCGCGATCATCACCGCGTAACCAGCACCATAAAGAAGCGGGTGTTGACGGGATATCGATCCCGTGTGCGGTTTGTGCCGGCATCGTGTGCATACCCGGAATGCCTTTGCCCAGCGCAGTCAGCAGGGATTGGCCGATGCCGATTACCGTGTCTTCCGGGTTAATGTTTTCAGCCAGATCCTGTAATGCGGTGCGGACATCAGACAGCGATTCGATACTGAACGTCAGATAACGCGCCAGTGCTGTTTCGGTGGCCAGAATGCCGGGCTGTACTGTATTCATCATCGCGATTCTCTTGTTTTTTTCCGCGTCCAATTAAATACCAGGCCCGCAGCGGATACAAATAAAAAGCCCGGTACAAAATTGTACCGGGCTTTATCCGTCATTACCGGGATGTTCAGGCCGCGGCCGAGTTTGGCGTGTCGTCCTGGGTGTGGTAATCGACAATGCGCTCGACTTCTTCTTTCGAGCCGAGTATCACCGGCACGCGCTGGTGCAGGCCACTTGGCTTGATCTCCAGGATGCGCTCACGGCCCGTGGTACTCAAACCACCGGCCTGTTCGACGATCATCGACATCGGGTTGGCCTCGTACATAAGGCGCAGCTTGCCGCCCAGTCCCCTGGCCTTCATCTTTTCATCCAGCGGGTACATGAACACGCCACCGCGGGTCAGGATACGGTGCACCTCGGCAACCATCGAGGCAATCCAGCGCATGTTGAAGTCGCGATCCCGCTCGCCTTCGCTACCTTCCAGGCATTCATCGACGTAACGCTTCACCGGCGCTTCCCAGAAACGCATGTTCGAGGCGTTCACGGCAAACTCGCTGGTCGTGGTCGGGATAGTCATGTTGTGGTGGGTCAGCACGAACTCACCAATGTTCTGATCGAGGGTGAAACCATTCACGCCATTGCCCGTGGTCAGCACCATCATGCTCGACGGCCCGTACAGTGCGTAACCGGCACAGACCTGCTCGGTGCCCGGCTGCAGGAAATCCTCGGCGGTCGGATTTTCCACGCCTTCCGGGCAGCGCAGGATGGAGAAGATCGTGCCAACCGAAACGTTGACATCAATGTTGGATGAACCATCCAGCGGATCGAACACAAGCAGGTACTTGCCCTTCGGGTACTGCGCCGGGATCGGGTAAACCTCTTCCATTTCTTCCGAGGCCATCGCGGCAAGGTGGCCGGCCCATTCATTCGACTGCAGGAAAACATCGTTACTGATGATGTCGAGTTTCTTCTGCGTCTCGCCCTGCACGTTTTCGCTCTCGGCGCTGCCCAGCACACCGACCAGTGCGCCGTGGTTAACCGCGTTGGAGATGACCTTGCAGGCCGTGACCACATCGTTGAGCAGCGACGTAAAATCGCCGGTCGCGCCCTGGATGTGGCGTTGCTCTTCAATAATGAATTGCGTCAGCGTAGTGCCTTTATGCATGAATACATCCTCTTGAGTTTTAAAAGACTGGAAATGTGTGGCCCGCACTTCCCTGCAGGGCACAATAGATAATTTGTTTTGCAAGTATATCAGCAATTTCTAATACTTCTTAACCCGCTGATAACATGATCTTTCCTGTGGATATTTGTGTAATATTTATATTTGCTAATGATAAGCATTCTCATTTAGAATGACGCGCAACCTGATTTAGTAACCTGTTGGAGCGAAGACCACGATGATGAAGCAATCCCTGCTCGCCGGCTGTTGCCTGGCAGCTACTGCCCCGCTCAGTGCCGCCGAATTCGAATTTGGTGGTGCGCTCGAATTTGAATACGCCGACACGCGCACCGGGGTCGGCGGCGTCACCGAACACCAGGATGCCGCCTATGTCGCGACGGTCGAGCTGGCCACCGGCATCCGGTTCAACGACAACTGGCGTGCCGATCTCGTACTGCTCGCCGAGGATATCGAAAACACCGACCCGGCCGAGTTTCGCCCCGAGCTGCATGCAACCGACGACCTGCCGGACAAGCTGCACGTCGAGGAGTTAGTGCTTACTTACGCGCAAGGCAATACAGAAGCGAGTGTCGGTCGGTATACCCTGCCATTCGGGGATTTCGAGACGGCCGTAATCACCGATCCGCAAACCCTGGAAATCGGCGAGACCAAGACCAGTCTCGGCGCGACTGTCGTTCATAGCTGGGGGCCGTTGAGCGGCCAGGTCAGCTGGTTCAACGGCAATCTGCGCAGTACCGCACCGAATGAAAGCGGCTATACCGCCGGCCTCGAGTATGCCGTCAGTGATGCCCTGCGCCTGGGTGGTGGTTACCTGAGCAGCCAGGGGGCCGGTGAGGATGCGCCGTCATTATGGAATGTATATGCCGCGGGCGAACAGGGTGCCTGGCACTGGCACGCCGAGTATGTGGCTGCGACCGACGAGGGAAACGGTGAAAAGCCGAAGGCCTGGAGCCTTGATGGGGGATATGCCTTCAACGAGCAGTGGTCCGCCGGTGCACGTTACCAGCAAACCGAACAGGCCGGCGTGCTCGACGCGGGCGACGGGGATTACGAGGAATGGGCCGTGGCCGGTTTCTACTCGCCGTGGCGGCACGTCACGCTCGGCCTGGAATATGCCAACGGCGAGGAAGGCCGTTCCGAAGCCGAGCAGTGGCTCATGCAGGTAGCCGTTGAATTCTGAGCCGGACATGTTGTGCCGGTAACCACGCAAACGGGGCCATTTGGCCCCGTTTATTTATTGTCGTGACAGTTCACCGGACTGGTTGCGGCCAGCTGGTACAAGCAGTCGCTCATTGACCGTGCCGTTCCGCACAGTGGATGCAAAACCGAGTGGCAGGATCGATCTCAAGACGCGCCGCCGCAATGGCCTCGCCACATGCCAGGCACTCACCATACTCATGCTTGTCGATACGTACCAGGGCGGCGGCAATCGCTTTTAATTCCAGCTCGCGGCGTTGCCGCGCCGCAACTGACATGGCCTGCCCCTGCAAGGCATCCATGCGCGACAGGCGGCCGACACGTGTCTGGTCGAGTTCTACGGCAGCGGCTGCCGCGTCACCCGTATCGGCAACATCCAATAATGCCTGCCGGCGTTTTTCCAGCAGGGCGCGATAGTGCGCGAGATCAGGTGAGTCACTCATATATATGCCCGTATGCGAGACAACTCAGATCATGATACGTTTATCACATGGACATCGCTATCAAACTCGTCATTGCACTGGGGATCGGCCTGCTGATCGGTACCGAGCGCGGTTGGCAAGCGCGCGATGCAGCCGAAGGTAGTCGTGTTGCCGGGATTCGCACCTTTGGCCTGATTGGTCTGCTCGGCGCGCTGTGGGCACTGCTTGCTGAGCAACTCGGAGATATCCTGCTGGGTATCGCCTTTGCCACGCTCGCGGCCATTATGCTGATCGCATATCTGCGCGACACGGCGCAAACCCAGAATGTCAGTATCACCTCGGTCGTCGCGGCGCTGATCACGTTTGTGCTGGGTGCACTTTGCGTGCGTAACTATGAAATCATTGCGGCTTCCACTGCGGTAGTTGTCACCCTGCTGCTCGGCCTGAAACCCGTTCTGCACGGCTGGTTACAGCGTATCAAGGCCGAGGAACTGTTCGCCGGCCTGAAATTGTTATTAATCTCTGTCGTCTTGTTGCCCGTGTTACCTGACAAGGGGTACGGCCCGTGGCAGGCATTAAATCCCTATGAGATCTGGTGGCTCGTCGTGCTGATTGCGGGCATGTCATTCAGCGGCTATATCGCCATGAAGATTGCCGGCGTCCAGCGTGGCATCCTGTATACCGGCCTGTTCGGCGGCCTGGTGTCCTCGACCGCGGTGACCCTGAACCTGTCGCGCCTGGCGAAGACACTGCGCAATGAACATGTCCTGGCGGCGGGCATCCTGGTGGCCTGCGCAACCATGTACCCCCGGATCCTGATCGAGGTTGGCGTGGTCAACCGCGCCATGCTACCGGAACTGTTGCTGCCGATGCTGGTCATGACGGTCATTACCTACGCTGGTGCAGCGTGGACCTGGCAACACCGGCACAGTTCGACTCTGGTCAGTGAGGTGCCGCTACGCAACCCGATGGAGCTTGGCATGGCGATCCGCTTTGGACTGTTGCTGGTTGCCGTGATCCTGCTCGTGAACTTCTTGCATGACCGTTATGGTCAAAGTGGCGTATACGTGCTGGCCATCATATCCGGACTGTTCGATGTCGATGCCATTACCCTGTCGCTGGCGCGACTGGCGAAAACAGAACTTGCGTCGGCACATGCCTCATTGGCCATTGTCATGGCCGCGATTTCCAATAGCGTCGTCAAGGCCCTGTTTGTCATCAGTATCGCCGGCAGACGACTTGGAACCCTGGTTGCACTGATCATGGGTATCGCCATAATCGCGGTCCTGGTCACAAGTTATACCCTGTTGATATTGTCCTGAACGACCGGCTTTACTCTGCCAGGCTGTCTGGTTATGGTTAGAGTAATTCAACCACTACCAGCCGGGAGAACATCATGCGGCGTTTGCAACGTACGCTCCTGACCTTGTTCCTACTGTTCGGCTTGGCCCTGTTCAATACGGCACAGGCGGATTCGGCAAAGATCATCGATGCCAAGGTTGATGACGCGCTGGAGCGGTTCAAGACAGAGGTTGGTGGCGCGGAAAAACTACTGGGCATTGCCGAAGGCACGCTGGTTTTTCCGGATGTCATCAAGGCCGGTTTCGGCATCGGAGGTGAATACGGTGAGGGTGCCCTGCGCATCAAGGGTAAAACCGTCGACTATTACAGCACCGCCGCCGCCTCGATTGGTTTGCAGATCGGTGCCCAGGAAAAAACCGTGATCATCATCTTTACCGACCGCCGGGCCCTGCGCAAATTCCAGAACAGCGATGGCTGGGAAGCCGGTGTCGACGGTTCGGTGGCACTGATCAAACTCGGTGCGGGGGGCTCAATCGATACCACCAACATCAGGGACCCGATTATTGGTTTTGTGTTTGGCAACAAGGGCCTGATGTATAACCTGACCCTGGAAGGCTCAAAGTTTACCCGGCTGGATAAATAATACTTCATGCAAAACCGCTCCAAGCGATATGCCTGCGATGCCTGGCGTTATTTACGGCAACGTAGCTCCGGCCCCAGAGTATAGGTGACTTCGCTAAAGCCATGCGTCTCCAGTGCATCGGCTATATCTTCCCAGCTGCAATCAGCTTCCGACTCCTGTACCTCGGCAATAATGCCCGTCGCATAACGATAGGCCTCGTGCTCTTCCATATCGTCAGGCATGCGCAACAAACGGATATAGTCGAACTTCGACGCGGGCAATATCATAAGTTGATCGGGCATCGTGCATCCTCTTCGACAGTTAGTTTTCAGACACTATCGACCAATTTGACGAGCCTGGTCAAATCCTGCGCGGCACGGGCGATAAACATCGATGGTAATTACCGTGTATTGCTCTATTATTGTGCTAAAAAAGACGAGGTAATTATGTTCTCTTTCTTCCGGCGCAAACGCCGACAGACACCGCGCAAGGTGATCCACGCCCGTGGTAACGTCTTGATTAACGGCCATGAGTTCATGTTTTCCACCGAAGACCTGTCCAGCGAGGGCGCGCAACTGCGAGTCATAGGCAAGGTCGAGGCGCCGGCCGGCCTGGAAATTGAACTGAGTATTGATGAAATTGATGTCGCCGCACGCGCCAGGGTCTGCTGGGCCCGCCCGGAAGGCGACGACATCACCCTGATTGGCCTGAAATTCAATGACATAGAAGGCATTGCCGGGGTCGAACGCCTGCAGCACGGGGCCTGAACAGCAGGCCGACCGGCAATGTGTTATCATAGATTTCCTTATTCGCTCGTGATCACAGTTGCTGTGCCACGACGTCCGATTATCCCAACAATTCTGCAACACCTGGCAAGGAGAACAGCATGCAAATCACAGCGAACAGCGTGGTCACGATGAATTATCGCCTCACCGACGAGGCCGGCACCGTCATTGATGAATCCCAGGACGGCAGCTTCAACTACCTGCACGGCGCAAGCAACATCATTCCGGGGCTGGAATCCGAGCTGGAAGGCAAGCAGGCCGGTGACGAGTTGACCGTCACTGTCGAACCCAAGGATGCCTACGGCGAACGTAACGATGCGATGACCCAGGTTGTGTCTCGCGATATGTTTGATGTCGATACCGACATCCAGCCGGGCATGCAATTTCATGCCTCGACACCCGATGGCCAACCGGTCATGGTTACTGTGGCGAAGGTCGAAGGCGACGACATCACCATTGATGGCAACCATCCACTGGCTGGCGTGCAACTGACTTTTGCCGTCAATATTGTTGACGTACGCGACGCCACTGCCGATGAAATCGCGCATGGTCACGTCCATGCCGACGGTAACGCCGAGCACTAAGTCTCCGCGACTAGCGCTATAAAAAACGCCCGTCGATGACGGGCTTTTTTTTATAGCAGTGATGCAATTGCTACTATGCCACGATCAGTTTGGCTTGCGGCCAGGATTGTCATGGTTCTTTTTTGCTCTTATTCACTCAGCCATTCCACCAGGTAATACAACTGGTAACCTTCCGACGAGCGCGACGGGCCCAGCACACGCGCTGCGTAGCGGTTGTCCTGCGGTGCGGCAGCGGCCTCTGCTGCTTCCTGGTCGGCCATGACTTGCACGCAATCCGCCGGGAAACGATCGCGTTTACGCCGCGGCGCGTACACCACGGCGAAACGTTCCTCGACGACATCGGCCTGCGGGTCAATCGTAATCCGCGACATATCCGGCCCCTACCCTCTGTCGCCCGCTTCGCGCATTTCCTGCAGGATCGCTCGCACATCATTCTCCCAGCGGGCAAAGAAATCGTTGATCACCGCCTCTTCAACAAAGTTGTTGAACATAGACGGGTTCATGGCGATCAACATGGTCTCCTCCTCCTCGGCAAAGATCACAATCTTCAGCGGCAGATAGGCCATCAATTGCGGGTGGCGTTGTGTCAGGGCATTGATCTCGGCCGCCTTGCCAAAAAACACAATCCGGTATTTGTCGGTTTTGTAACCGGATTTGGTCAGGCCAATATCAACGCGCTGCACACGACTGATGGTGTAACCATATTCCTTGATCGTATTTTGCAGTTGCAGCATCGCCTCGGGGAAGCTCTGCTGGCTGCGCGCCATGAGCAAGTCCCCTTCGGCATGTACCAGTGTGGTGGCTATCAACAAGCACAGGGCAACGAGTAAATGTTTCATAGCGTGGCCTCCTCAAGGATGGCTTCATATACTGCGTGCATCTCGTCGCAGGCCTTGTCGAGTTCGGCATTGTTATACAGGGCACTCAGGCGGCGCGGGTTAATCGCCATAACCTGTACCTTGCCGTCCCGCTCGACAATCGTTACCCGGCACGGGAGAAACAGGCCGACACGCGGGTCCACGGCCAGTACGTCATTGAGTAACTGGAAGTTACAGAAATACACAATGGTGCGTTTCGGGTTCTCGTACTTTTCTTCCACCAGGCCGCTGTCAAAGGCCTGTTCGCGGATGATGCGGTAGTTCGCCGCGATGGCCGCCGCCTTGATGTTTTTCAGTGTCTGGGCGAAATCATACGGTGAATCGACGACGAGCACCGGCTCCCCGGTGGGCAGTGGCTTCGCCCGGCCTGGTGCCGGTATCTGCTCGAAACTGCGGATATAACTGACAATATCATCGATATCCTGCTCTTTCAGGCCCTGCTTGAGAAAAGACTGCATCGGCGTACCTTCACGCCCCTGCATAAGGGTCTGCTTGATAAATGCATCCGATGCGGCGATCAAAAAGCCGGTGTTGTTCAGGGCCGGGGCAATGATCGGCAAATCACGTGGCCGCGAAAAGGTCACGCCGGTGCCATGTCCGCCCTCACCGTTGGCGCCATGACAGGCAGCACAATACTGCCTGAACAACTGCTTGCCGTGTTTGGCATCCCCCCGGATCACTGCCATCGACGGTTGCGGCTTTTTCACGGTCGGCGCAAAACTGCGCACATGATCGATGATGGCCTGCAATTGCGCGTCACTGAGAGCATGAAAAGCCGGCATGACCCGGCTCGGACGGCCATGACGAATCGTGTGCATGAGGTAATTGTCAGTAACACTGGCAAGGAAACTCGGCAACGCAAGCGGTACCCCGACCCCGCCCTTGCCGTCATAGCCGTGGCAACTCGCGCAATGCTCGGCATAGAGTTGCTTGCCCTTCGGTGAGGCCTGCGCGGCCAGCCCCGGCACGGCCAGCACTATAATGAGTGCCAACCTTGTCAGCGCCGGATTCAGTCTGGATAGAAGCATCTTCATCTCCTGCTTTTTAATTATTAGAAATTTCTGATATTTAACGCGTGCTGGCGTTGATCTGGATCAATACACTCACTGTGCCACAATGAATGAAAACAATAAAACCAATTGGAATAGATTGTCATTGTCGAATAAATCCGAGGCACTCGTCCATGTCGTGCAGAAAGACCGCAACGGCCCCGGCGCAAGATCTTGCTGACACGATAAATATCCCGCGCCGTATGCTGCAGTCGTGTACCTGCAATCCCCCCTTCAAACCACACGGCAGGCAGGGAAGAGACATCCGGCTGAGCCAGCGCGTTAGGCTGTGCTGTGCGCAAACCGTTAGAATACGGCTATGAGCAGTGTACCGGAATTAATCGATAGCCATTGTCATCTCGATGTCGAGGCGTTCGCCGCCGATCGCGACGCCGTCTGGCAACGCGCCCGCGCCGCCGGGGTACGTCAGATCGTTGTGCCGGGCATCCGCGCCGCGACCTGGCAGCCGCTCGTCGAGCTGTGTGTGGCCGAAGCAGGCTGGCACGCCGCCCTCGGCCTGCACCCGGTGTTCATGCACGCCCATGTGCCTGCTGATCTCGCGCAGTTGCCCGCCCGTCTCGAGCAACACCACCCGGTCGCGGTCGGCGAAATCGGTCTCGACTATTTCATCGCGCAGGTCGATCGCGACGCACAACAGGCCCTTTTTGCCGCGCAGCTCGGGATCGCCCGCGAGGCCGGGCTGCCCGTGATCCTGCATGTGCGCAAGGCGCATGACGATGTACTGAAACACCTGAAGGCCAGCCGGGTGGTTGGCGGCATTGCACATGCTTTCAATGGCAGCCGGCAACAGGCGCAGCAATATATGGAGCTCGGCTTCAAGCTCGGTTTTGGCGGTATGCTGACCTATGCACGTTCGACAAAGTTACGTACACTTGCGCGCGACCTGCCAGCCGAGGCGATCGTGCTGGAAACCGACGCGCCGGATATGACAGTCGCCAGCCATCACGGTGAGCGTAACAGCCCGGAATATCTGCCGGAGTGCCTCGCGGCACTGGCCGAGGTCCGGAACGAAGATCCGCTAGAGGTCGCTGCGCAAACCAGCCTGAATGCACGTAAGGTGTTGAACCTGCCCGATGTATAACCGCCCATGACTGACGATTACCTGCAGCGCTTTGCCGGCATTGGCCGCCTGTATGGCGCACAACAGCTTGCCCACATCCGCGACATGCACGTCGCCGTGGTCGGTCTTGGCGGCGTCGGTTCTTGGGCGGTCGAGGCGCTGGCACGCAGTGGCGTCGGCGCAATTACCCTGATCGATTTCGATACCGTCGCGGCAAGCAATATGAACCGGCAGTTACCGGCACTCGACAGCACGCTCGGTGAGAAAAAACATGCTGTGCTCGCGCAACGCGTGCATGACATCAACCCCGACTGCTCGGTGACCTGTATTGATGATTTCATCAACATGGATAACCTGCGCGATTACCTCGATCCCGCGCGCGGCTACAGTTACGTGATCGATGCCATCGACAGCATCAAGTTCAAGGCCGCGATGATCTACTCCTGCAAACGCAGCAAAATCCCGATCATCACGACGGGTGCCGCCGGTGGCCTGACCGACCCGACCATGATCGCTGTCCGCGATCTGAACAAGACCGAAAATGATCCCCTCGCCGCCAGGGTCCGCTCCACGCTGCGCGGCCAGTACGGTTATACGCGCAACCCGGGCCGCTATTTCGGTATCGAGTGTATCTATTCGCTCGAGCAACAGCGGTACCCGAAAGAGGATGGTAGTGTCGGTTTTGAAAAACCGGGCATCCACGGCGTACACCTGGATTGCCGGCTCGGTTACGGTGCGGCGACCTTCGTCACGGCCAT
>JASFJH010000012.1:0-16835 GCA_050122215.1 Granulosicoccaceae bacterium
GTTCGATAGTCACGATGTGGCCGGGTTTGACCTGGTGGATATTTTCAAACGCCGTGGTACCGGGGACAATGGTTTGCATGAGCTGGTGATACAGGCCGGGTGCGCTGAATTGGCGTGGCACGTCGGGGTGGGCAAACAATACTTTCAATTCCGAGCCGAACACGACCTTGCCATTCACCTCGGTCCAGTACAGCGGCTTAACACCAAATCGATCCCGTACCAGCATGAGTCTGTCGTGCTGTCGGTCATACAGCGCAAAGGCAAATTCGCCGCGCAGCTGCGTCAGGGTATCTTCAAGTCCATAACGCGGGTACAGATGCAGGATGAGTTCAGAATCACTTTTTGTCCGGAAACGGGCACCGTCGAGAGTCAGGCTCGCGCGCAGGCGCTTGTAGTCATAAAACTCGCCATTATGCGCAAGTAACAGATTATCGTCGTGTGACATAAAAGGTTGCCGCGCCCGATTTTCATCAAGGTCAATAATAGATAATCGTGCATGACTGAATCCAATACCACGATCCTTGATTACCTTGTAACCAAAACCATCCGGGCCACGGTGATACTGGATTGCTGCCATGTTGACGAGCAATTGCGGGTCGATAGGTTGATCGACCTGTCCGTTGAATATCCCGGCTATGCCACACATGATTAAAATCCTTCGCGTAAAAATGATCAGTAATAAGCGATAACTATTGCCTAGAAACGCACGATGCTGGACATGAGTGCCATGCGTGTGAATACTGCGCCACGTGCCTGGGCGAAGTACCAGTTATGGCTGGTGTCATCAAGATCCTCGGAAAGCTCCTCGCCGCGTGCGAGCGGGTGCAGAATGATAGCGTCTTTTTTCAGGGGAGATTTCTTGCTGAGTTTGTATTCGGTGCCCAATTCCTCATAGGTGCTGCCAACCCAGGTAATCGCATTGATATACACAATATCGATATCCGGCAGATTGTCATCGAGCTTGTTGCTGATACGGATGTCAAGACCTGTTTTTTCGAGCTCTTCGCGCTGTCCCCTGGCAAAGGGTTCATTTGAATTACAGATAATAACGACTTCATTTATCGCATTACTGAGTTGGGAAAGTAAAAGCAGCAGACTGCGTACGGTGCGCATCCGGCCCGGATTGCCGATAATGCTGATATTGACCTTCTTGTCATCCGGCACTTCATCAAGCAGCAATTCAGGTCGCCATTTTGCTATGGCATAAATGTCAGCCAGTGCCTGGGTCGGGTGTTCATCCATGCCGTTGCCGGCATTGATGATCGGGATGCGTAACACCTCGAGCATTTCGTAAATAGCCTGTTCATTGGAATCGCGTAGCACAACGACATCGCCGTAGTGGTTCATCATTTCCGCGACGTCCTTGAGTGATTCACCCTTGGCAATACCGGTAGTAGCGGGATCAGTGATGGAGATGACGTCACCCCCGAGGCGATGCCAGACACTTTCGAATGACAGGCGGGTGCGCGTGCTCGGTTCGTAAAAAGCGTTGATCAGGATCTTGCCGCCCAGCGGGAACTGGCCAAAAATTTGTTGTGCTTCGAATTTGGCTGCCAGCCGGCAAAGCTGGATCATCTGCTCACGACTGAACTGACGCGCCGAAATGATTGAATGATTGGCCAGCTCGGCAAGATGCGCAGGTTCTTCCGGGATGAGTTCAATGAGCGATAAAGGTCGTTCAATGCCCTCTGTCCAGTTTTCCGGCACGACACGTTCTTCCAGTTTGGGGTGTAGTTTGTCTACCATAATTTTCCGTTTCTCCAGTCCTTGATCCAGAGCAGAACCAGTGTAACAGGAGCAATGATGGTGATCAGTAGCGCGACTGAAACGATCGCGGCCAGTAAATCGGCTGATATCGTCATGGTGTATTCCCCTGTTTCACGTGATTGAGTGAAGACCAGTCGAATTCAGTGTGGTTCAGCCACACTGAAATCAGTACAGCACTCATTGATACAGCTGCAGAAACCAGTGCCGCAACATAAAAACCGATCGCAAAGTAGGCCCAGATCCCGCTGGCTGCTCCCAACACCATTGCCAGCAACGCCCCGCTGGCATTGGCGCGCTTCCAGTAGAGGCCGGCGGCAATCGGCCAGATGGTGCTGGCCACAAAGGCGCCGAGATATTGCAGAAGGCTGCCCAGCGTCGTGATGCGTGGCAGGCAAATGAGCCAGGTAATGATACCGAGCAGCACGATGATGGTTTTTGCCATGCGACGCAGTTGCTCGTCGCTGGCGCGCGGATTGATATGGCCACGATAGATATCCTGCAGGATCAGATCACTCGTCGCGGCGAGTAGCGAATCCAGACTCGAGGCGAGTGATGAGAACACGACGATAAAGACGATGACGGCGCCGCTGAAACCGAGCAGTTTTGCCGCCACCATGGGACCAACCATGTCTGCAGCCGGGATGTTCAGGCCGAGTGATGGCGCGCCGAGGGCGATAAAGCCGGCAACAATCGGGATCGGTGCCCAGATGATGCCGGCAATCAGGTAGGCCTTGCTGCCAACATCCTCGCGGAAGGCAAAGGCACGTGACCACCAGACATTGGAATGGAAGATCTCCCCGATGCCGAACAGCAGGTTGTTAAACAGGAACATGATCGCCGCCGGCATGAGTGCGTTGAGCAGTTCCGGCCGTTCAGCAAGGACATTACTGTGCATCCTGTCAAAACCGATCTCGCTTATGGTCAGGATGGCGAGGATGATTACGCCGGCCAGGATTAACAGCGTCTGGATAAAGTCGGTACCGATCACGGCACGCAGACCGCCGAGCAGGGTATAGGTGACGCAGATCAGCAGAATCACGGTCATGCCGTACTGGTAGTCGATACCGGTCAGGGCATGGATCAGGACACCGCCCGCCATGCCCAGGCTGATCAACCAGCCGATGGCATAACACATGGAAATAACGAGGAACACGCGCCAGGTCCACACGCCGTAACGCAAACGCATAAAGTCGCCACTGGTATAACCGTGCGGCACCAGGGTACGAATGCGTTTGACGAGTGGTGCAAACAGGATCAGGCCAATGCAGCCAAGCGAATAACCCAGCATTCCCCATATACCCAGTTGCAGGGCAAACTGCGGGGCAACCAGGGTCGTGTTGCTCGTCACCCAGGTGGCCATGGCTGTGGCAGTGCCCAGCGCCAGACCGACATTGCGTCCGGCGAGCATGAAATCATCAAGTTGTCTGGCCTTGCGTCCCCAGAACCAGCCCAGCCAGATCCACAGCACGCTGAACAGGGCGAGAATGAGCCAGCCGGTTTGGGCATCGAGTATCGCAGACTGGACGTTATTCATTGCTATGTGACCCTTTTAATCTCTTTTTGGGCCTCTTCGGTTTTCATCACGCGTGCGTAACGGTCCTTGATAGTGGCTATCGTCGCGTTATGCAGTGCCGGTGTGACTGTGGCACAGGCATCGCTGACTAGCGTGGTATAGAAGCCACGATCACAGGCATCGCGAACCGTGGTCGAGACACATTCATTTGTGTAGACACCACAGACAAACAGGCCGGTTATGCCGAGATTCCGCAGGATGTATTCAAGATTGGTAGCATTGAACACGCCACTGGCGGTTTTGTTGATAATGATCTCGTCACCCTTGGGGGCCACCTCGGGCAGGAACTCGGCTTCCTTCGAACCGGGTGCTGCATGCAGCCCCAGACGTTTATGGCCGGCGCCGCGATCCCGGCCATCCCGGGTCAATGACATGATCCGCGTATGAATAACCTCCAGCCCGGCATCACGGAAACGATCCTGCAGGCGTCGAATATTGGGCAGTACAACATGGTCGAGGCGTTTGAAATAATATTCTTCTGCTTCTTTTACATCCCTGGTGCTTTCGAGGTCGGCAAATACGCCATAGCCAGGTGCTGCATCAAGGAATTGCACATCTATGACGAGCAGCGCGGTGTTGTGTGCCTCGAGCGATTCGATGACACCGGGTGCTTCGGAGATAGACTCGCGATATGTTTCCTCCAGCGGGTCTACATGGAGATATTCCTGGTCCACATTTTTCAGATCGGTTTTTTTTATATCAGTCACAGTTTTTCTCCCCCGGCGATACGATACAGGGTGTTTACCGCGATATTGGCACCTTTTTCGATATCATCCATGTCGGTCCATTCCGCAATCGAGTGACTGCGCCCGTCCTTGCTCGGCACAAAGATCATGCCGGCACGCGTGATACTGGCCATGATCTGCGTATCGTGTGAAGCACCACTGGCCATTTGCAGGAACGGGTAACCCAGTGACTTGGCGATATTTTCGATGGTATTGAGAATGCTACTGTCACATTTCACGGGCGCGATCTCACTCAGTATCTTGAATTCGAACATAAGCCCGCGGCGGCGCGCGATCGCCGAAAGCGCCTTGCGAAACGCATCGGACAATTCGTCCAGCACGCGTTGCTCGGTATCCCGTGCCTCGAGTGAGAACTCGACCTTGCCGGGTACGACATTCGCCGCACCAGGAAGCAGTTCCACCTTGCCTATGGTCGCGACGCTGCGCGCGCTGCCGTTTTCATCAAGAATACGCTGTAACTGGCTGGCAAATTCACTTAGCCCCATGAAGGCATCGTTACGCATGTCCATCGGTGTGCTACCGGCATGATTCGCCGTACCGATAAGACTGATCTCCCACTTGAACAGGCCGGCAATCGCATCGACATTACCGATACTGATACCCGACTTGTCGAGCAGTGGACCCTGTTCGATGTGCAGTTCGAGAAAGGCATGGATGCTGTCCGGCTGGCGTCTGGCATACAGGGCATCAAGCGCATTCAGCCCGACCTGTTGCATGGCCTCGACGAGTGTGATGCCGTCGAGATCAATGGCGGCATGGATGGATTCCGGGCTGTGCATGCCGGCCATTGCCTGGGAACCGAGCATGCCACCGAAGCGGCCTTCTTCATCGGAAAACACCACAGCTTCAAGCGGGTACGCGAGCGGGCAGTTTTCTTCCTTGATGCAACGCAGGCATTCAAGTGCCACCAGCACACCGAGTGCACCATCGAGATGACCGGCGCCTGGCACGGTATCAAGATGTGATCCCATCATGACCGAGGGGCGCTCCCCGTCCCAGTCCAGTCGTGCATGCAGATTGGCCGCACCGTCCTGGTAAAACTCGAGTCCGGCATCGAGCGCGCGTTGTTTGAACCACTCGCGACCCGCCATATCGGCCTCGGTGAAGGCCATGCGGTAAAGCCCGTGATCCGGTTTCCTGCCGATTTCGGCCAGTGCCTCGATGTCAGCCTGTAGTCTTGCACGGTTAATGGACAGGATTCGCATAGGCTTGTTTATTGTCCCTGTCGGTTGCCGCGAAGTATGAGAAGCAGCGTTGCAATGAAGACGATGGCCCCCACAGTGAAAAATGCGAAAGCATTGCGCAGCGGGTGATGGGCGACCGTGATCTTTACTGTGTTGCTCGTATTGGCGGGGTTGTACCTGTCACTGACGCGGTAAAAATAGATATTGTCCGGTTTGCCGCTGATGACAGTGGCCGTATCGGAACCGCGGTAGATAATTTTCGCTGTGGTGAAATCCTTGTTCGTCGATTCCTGCAGGACGTATTCGCTTATGGCCTGTTGCGCCTGCCAGCGTAACTGGAAATAACCGGCGGTGGCCATGCTGGTGCTGCTTTCGAGCGTAATGGCTGCTGCATGTGCACTGCCTGTCAGGCACAGGGCGAGCAATGCTGTGCTAATCGTGAGGTGGTGGGCGCGTGAGGCGCGCAGGAGAGGCTGGCTGCACCTTGCACAATGGTGGAACAGTCGCCTGCCGTGGGCAGTAAACCTGCTTGTGGCCTTGAAAATCGTCAAAACGTTACCGTTAACTCCACTACCCGTCACGATGCACCCTTTACCCAAGTTACTCAATACAGTGGAGCTGTTTGAATACCTTGACATACTGCCATATCGGGCCGGCAATTTCATGGCAAGTACCGTCTTGTCAGCGCAACAGATAATGACGCCAGAAAAAAATGCTTTTCTGACACGAAAAAGCCCTCTTGCGGAGGCTTTCTCATGATTAGCCATGTTGTCATGGCCTACTTGGTAGCGATCTCGTCTAGCTGTTTGGCCTTGATGACCTGGCCGTCGAGACCGGTTTCCTTGTCAGATTTGCCGTAGGCTACCGCCATCAGGGTCGAGTAGTACACGATCGGCATCTGGTCTTCCTGTTGTTCAAGGTCGATGGCCTCGTACTTGCAGGCCTCTTTCGCCTTTGTCGCATCATCGGTACCGATGATGCGCGAGTCGATGACGTAGCGCATGGGGTAAGCCATCTTGTGTGGCAGCCAGGCACCTTTGCGTTTCTTCATGCCGTAGTTGTATTCGTCATCGAATTCGGCCTCGACAGCCTTGCCGCATTCCGCTGCCTCGAGGACTGCGGTCATGCCACTGATGCCCCCGCCGCCGACCAGTATGGTCTCGTTGGTTGCGATTACATCCGCCATTGATGATCCTCCGTATACGGATTCAGTCCGGAGTATTGTCAGGACCCGCCGCCTGCCTGACTCCTTACTAAATGTATGTAGCTACGACCTCCGGGCGGCTGGCCCGGTAATGCGGGTGTGCACTGGGTATTGTTTTTCTCTGCCTCAGATTGCCGATGGGACAGAAATAAGCAGGCAGTAACGATCCCCCTCGACCGGCCAAATTACTACCGTGAACAGTGATGATCAGGTATGCAATTTTCATATAGTTAATTAGTTTGTATGCAAAAAACCGGGACTCCACAGGGTCTTGTGGCTGTCATGCGCCGGCCGATGGTTTATCCTTGTGCGGCAGTCAGGCATAACGGTCTGGCATAGAGAAGGTTGGAGATACAGGTGAATGCACACGCGCTGAAAACGGAAGAATACATAGTCGAAATTGCCGGGGCCCTCACCGATGACGCCGAGAGGCTGACGGCCTTCAATGAGCCCGGCAGTTCCCTGTTCTGATCGCCGCGCTGTTATGCATATTGTTTCCGCAGACAAGGATTACGCGTTACTCGATTTCGGTAATGGCCGGAAGCTGGAACGCTTTGGTCCCTACCTTGTGGATCGCCCGGCACCGCAGGCCGACAAGCCTCCCGCCCTCCCTGACTGGCAGCCTGACTGGATCTACACCGGCGCGCGTGTCGGCGAGGGTGGCTGGCAGGCGAGTCGCGAGGGGCTGGCGCGCGAATGGCAGGTCGAGATGCAAGGGCAGCGCATGCATTGTCGGCTCGGCAAGGGGGGGCAGGTCGGCATCTACCCGGAACATGCCGCTTGCTGGCACTGGATCCGCGAGCGCCTCGAAGGCTGCCACCACATCGAGGATTTGCGCGTCCTGAACCTGTTCGCCGGCACCGGCGGCGCCACGCTGGCGGCCGTCATGGCCGGTGCCCAGGTTACGCATGTCGATGCGCAGGCTGCGCAACTGGAACTGGCGCGCCTGAATGTTGGCGAACAGGGTGCGCGTTTCATTCGTGAAGATGTTATGACCTATGTGCAGCGCCTGCTGCGCAAGGGCGAGCGCTTCCACATGGTCATCATGGACCCGCCCAGTTTTGGCCGTGGTGGCAAGAACAAGGTCTGGGATATTCGTTGTGATTTCCAGCCGCTGATCAAGTCCCTGCCGCGCCTGCTCACCGATGATAACCGTGGTGTCTGGGTGTCACTGCACACGCGGGACATGACCGCGCAGGCAGTGGCCGATCTGCTCGGTCAGGTCCTGCCTGGCGAGGTGCAGCCGCTCGAACTGGGGATCGCGACCGCGGAGGGGGACATCCTGCCCGGGGGCGTGGCCGCGACCTGGTGTCGGATATCTAGCGGCGGCTGACGACGTAATAGTTGGCAGTTATCAGTCGTCAGTCATCAGAAAAACCGGTAATGATTTCTGCCAACTGCTGACTGACGACTGCCAACTCGTTACTGCACCATCAGGAACAGTGACGTGCGGCCGCGAATGATGTTGAGTGTGATGCGCGAGGATCGCGCGTTGGCAACTTCGACGGCGTCATTCATGTTGCGCACTTTCTGTTTGTTGATCGCGGTAATGATGTCGCCCTTGCGCAGGCCGGTACGTGCCGCCGGGCTGCGCGGCTCAAGCTCATACACGACGATACCCTCGACCTGGCCATAGGCGCGGTGGCCTTCAACGAGGTCGCCGAGCGTGGCACCCTGCAGGCGTGGATGCAGTTGTACACCCCTGTGCTGCGGGGCAGTGCTGGTCTCCGCGATGACGGCGGTAATGATCTTCTTGTGGCCATTACGCATGACACGCATGCTGACCCGGGTGCCGATGCGCAGCAGGCCAATCGCGTTACGCAGGTCGTCAGCATGGCGCACTGGCCGGCCGTTCATCTCGGTAACAACATCGCCCACACGCAGGCCGGCCTGTTCCGCCGGTGAACCCTTCAACACGCTGACCACCACGGCGCCAATCGTGTGCGGGTCAAGATTGAAGGCCTTCGCCAGTTGCGGGCTCAGATTCTGGGCCTGGGCACCAAGCCGGCCGCGGCGCACCTCGCCGTGTCTGATCAACTGTTGCATGATATCGCGCGCCATGTTGATCGGGATGGCAAAACCGATGCCGATGTTGCCGCCACTCTTTGACAGGATCGCCGTGTTGATGCCGATCAGTTCACCCCGCAGGTTGATCAGCGCACCGCCCGAGTTACCCGGGTTGATCGAGGCATCGGTCTGGATGAAGTCTTCGTAACCCTCGATGCCAAGTCCGCTGCGGCCAAGTGCACTGACGATCCCCGAGGTCACGGTCTGGCCGAGACCAAACGGGTTACCGATGGCGATCACGAAATCACCGACCCGCAGGTTGTCGGAATCGGTAACAGGTAGCGCAGTGAGGTTGTCGGCCGGCACCTGGATCACGGCGACATCAGAATCCGGATCAGTACCAACCAGTTTCGCCTCCAGCCGACGTCCATCACGCAGCGTGACGAGGATATCGTCGGCACCCTTGATGACGTGATGGTTGGTCAGGATGTAGCCCTTGGCTGCATCGACGATCACGCCCGAGCCGAGGTTCGTCGATTCACGTTGCCGTTGCTGTTGCGGGATATCGAAGAACTCACGAAAAAAGGGGTCGAGTAACAGCGGGTTGCTCGCCACGGTGACCGTGGTGCGCGTGAAGATATTGACCACGGCCGGTGTCGAGCGCTCCAGCACGGGGGCCAGGCTGGGCAGTTGTTTGCCCTCCACGGCAAAGGGCAGGGCGGCCTGGCTGTTCATGGCGAACAGCATCAGCACGGACAGGCTGAGCAAATGTATCATGCGTACAAGGGAGGACATGCTGGCTCCGGTGTTAACTGTATTATAGATATGGGGTATGACCCTGTTCGGCACGTGGGGTTCACACAGCCAGGCACGGCGTTGCCCGCCGGATATGGCGGGCAACGCCGTGGATCAGGATTCTACGGCCTGGCTGCCGCTGGGATCAGGTCTTAGCTGACTTCGATCCGGCGCGGCTGCTCGGCGGCCTTTTTCGGGATGATGATTTCCAGCACGCCGTTCTTGCATTCCGCCTTGATGTTGTCGGCATCGGCGGTATCCGGCATGGTGAAGCGACGGAAAAATGAACCGTACACGCGTTCAACACGCTTGTAACCGTTGTTTTCATCCCGGGCCTCGCTCTTGCGCTCACCCTTGATGGTCAGCATGCCCTTGTCCATATGGACCTCGATATCCTTCGGGTCGACACCCGGGATATCGGCCAGGATCAGGAAGCGATCATCCTCTTCCTTGACGTCAACGGCCGGGGTCCAGTCACAGACGCTGGCGGACATCTCGGCATCACCCTCTGCAGGCAGGTAGTTGCGGAACAGGCGATCCATTTCATCATGCAGGCGATCCAGCCCGCGCCAGGGTTCATAACGCATCAAAGCCATAATTCACCTCTTCTTGAAACAGTTGTTGCAAAGCATTTGCAATGAGACGTATGGGCGGCAAGGACCATTTCAAGGCCGCACTATCGAGTGTGACAGGCGTATGTCAGTGGTTCGGGCGGTTGTTCCGGGCACGGTGATAACTTGCTGATATGCCAACAGAAAAAAAATCATCCAAAGCGTTGACACCACTACCTGTTGTGTCTAGAGTATGAGCCCTACACAACATATTGTGTTTCTTTGCCGTTGTATCAAGTCGTACCAAAATAATAAATACTAACAGCCGGTTACGAGCCGGAATTATCGCCGAGGAGCCCTAGTACCCATGACCGCGAAGACTGCGCATTTGAAAGCCGTGAAGACGAACAACAAAGACATTACTTTCCAGCCTGCCTCGCTCGATATCTGGGACAAGAAGTACCGCCTGAAAAAGAAAGACAATACGCCGGTCGATGCCGATATCGACGGCACCTACCAGCGTGTTGCGCGGGCCCTGGCCGAGGTCGAGGTCGAGGAAAAACGCGAACAGGCCTATGAGCAGTTCCTGTGGGCACTGCGTCACGGTGCAATCCCGGCTGGCCGCATCACTTCAAATGCCGGTGCGCTGGCCTATAAACCGGCGACATCGACGATTAACTGCACCGTGTCCGGTACCGTCGAGGACTCGATGAACAGCATCCTGGAAAAGGTCCACGAAGCGGGCCTGACCCTGAAAGCAGGCTGCGGCATCGGTTATGAATTCTCGACGCTGCGGCCGAAGGGGGCCTATGTCTCCGGTGCCGGCGCCTACACTTCCGGGCCGTTGTCGTTCATGGATATCTACGACAAGATGTGTTTCACCGTGTCCTCGGCCGGTGGCCGGCGCGGCGCCCAGATGGCGACCTTCGATGTCGGTCACCCGGATGTCCTCGACTTCATCATGGCCAAGCGCGAATCCGGTCGCCTGCGCCAGTTCAACCTGAGTCTGCTGATCACGCAAGACTTCATGGAAGCCGTGAAGAACGATGACCAGTGGCCACTGGCCTTCCCGCTCAGCGAAGGTGAAGCGGCAACAGAAGGCCTCGACCTGGACAACCCGGAGCAGGTGATCTGGCGTGACTGGCCGACCAGCAACGGCTATACCACCAACGAGGCAGGCGAGGTCGCTTGCAAGGTGTACAAGAGCGTGCGCGCGCGCCGCATCTGGGACGTGATCATGTCCTCGACCTATGATTACGCCGAGCCGGGGTTCATTCTCATCGACAAGGTCAATGAGATGAACAATAACTGGTTCTGCGAGAATATCCGCGCCACCAACCCGTGTGGCGAGCAGCCGTTGCCGCCGTATGGTTCCTGCCTGCTTGGCTCGGTCAACCTGACCAGGTTCGTGCGCGACTCGTTTACCGACAAGGCGGAATTTGACTGGGAAGAATTCCGCAAGGTGGTCGGGATCTTCACGCGCATGCTCGACAACGTGGTAGAAATCAACGGCCTGCCACTTGAAGGTCAGCGTGATGAGATCCGGAGCAAGCGCCGGCACGGCATGGGTTTCCTCGGCCTGGGCTCGACCATTACCATGCTCGGCATGAAGTACGGCTCGGAAGAATCCGTGGCCTTTACCGAACAGGTCAGCCGTGAACTGGCACTCGAAGGCTGGCGCCAGGCGCTGGAACTGGCAAAGGAAAAGGGTCCGGCGCCGATCATGGAGCAGGAATTCGAGGTGACGGCGAAGATGTTGCGCCAACGCCCGGAAATGAAAAAGGATGGTATCAAGGTTGGCGACAAGCTCAAGGGTCGTGTCCTGCATGCAAAGTACAGCCACTACATGCAGCGGGTTGCCGAGTTTGAGCCGGAACTGGTCGAGCAACTGGCCGGGAACGGTGCACGCTTCACGCACCACAGCTCGATCGCGCCGACCGGCACGATTTCCCTGTCACTGGCGAACAATGCGAGTAACGGTATCGAACCCTCGTTTGCCCACCATTACTCGCGCAACGTGATCCGCGAAGGCAAGAAGAGCAAGGAAAAGGTTGATGTGTACTCGTACGAGTTGCTGGCCTACCGTGAACTCGTCAATCCGCATGCGATGCCGTACACGGAAGATCCGGCGCAGCAATTGCCGGACTATTTCATCACCGCCGAGGACATCACGCCGAAAGAGCACGTTGATATCCAGGCCGCCGCGCAGCTGTGGGTGGATTCGTCGATCTCAAAGACTGCCAACGTACCGACCGACTATCCCTACGAGGACTTCAAGGATATCTACCTGTATGCCTACGACCAGGGCCTGAAGGGCTGTACGACCTTCCGCTTCAACCCGGAGGCCTTCCAGGGCGTACTGGTCAAGGAACGTGATCTCGAGAACACGACCTACCGTTTCGAGCTCGAAGACGGCCAGATCATCGAGGTCAAGGGCAACGAGGAGATCGAGTATGACGGCGAAACCCATACCGCCGCGAATCTCTACGATGCGCTGAAAGAAGGCTATTACGGCAAGTTTTAATCATTGAGCCACACACAAGCACGGTGCACACGGCAAACAGGATGTGTATCGCAGGGTTCAGGAGAATACGATGAGCATAAAGATTGAAAAGAAGATTGTTGGTTACGACGTCGCCTCAGAAGAACAGCCACAAGAGCAGGTAGAGGCGCAAAAGCCGGCCGAACTTGACGTGGAGGCCAAGGTCATCCACATGCATGAGAAGATCGAGCGGCCGGAGATGCTGCTCGGATCGACCTACAAGATCAAAACCCCGCTGTCGGAACATGCGCTGTACGTGACGATTAACGACGTCGTGCTCAACCAGGGCACGGATCACGAATTACGCCGCCCCTTCGAGATCTTCATCAACTCGAAGAACATGGACCACTTCCAGTGGATCGTGGCACTGACCCGGATTATTTCCGCCGTGTTCCGCAAGGGTGGTGACGTGACCTTCCTCGTCGAAGAGCTGCGCTCGGTGTTTGACCCGCGTGGTGGCTACTTCAAGAAGGGCGGCAAGTACATGCCGTCGCTCGTGGCCGAGATCGGTGATGCCATCGAGTGCCACCTGCGTATGATTGGCCTGCTCAAGGACGAAGGTCTCGATGAGCACCAGAAGAAACTTATCGAGGAAAAGCGTGCACAGTTTGAATCAGCAGTGAGTACAGCTGATGCCCACGGCGAGAAGAGTGACTTCCCGGCAGGTGCACAACTGTGTAGCAAGTGCAACACGAAGGCCATGGTGAAGATGGATAATTGTATGACGTGTTTGAACTGCGGCGAAAGTAAATGCGGTTAATGACATTACTGATGCCATGTTGTCGCAATCAAACAGTTGACAAATGATCATGCGTGTGTAATCTGTGGCACAACACGAACAGGATAAACGTGTTGAAAAAAGGTGAGAACAATAATGTACGGACAATATGAAGGCAGCAAACAGGTGGGGGTTGCGCAAGTGCCGGTCATCGTTTTTGCCAGTGACTGATTATTTCAAAGGCGGTGTCTACCCGGACACCGCCTTTTTTATGTTGTAAAGACTCGTGGAGGAGTGCGGACGCCCTTGCGTCTGAAGCGGACTTAACAATAACAACAGGGATGTTCATTACAACAAGCACAAAACAACGAGGCGAAGAGAGTATGGCAATACTCCAGGAGCCGGTAATAGGAGCGTGGTACCTGAGCCAGACCGGCAAGCTCATGAAGGTGAAAATGCTCCTTTATTCAGGTCGTCAAATTGCCCGTGTACTGATCGAGTACCTGGACGGTTCTACGCAGCATGTAGATATAGAGGCCTGGAATTTCCTCGATCTGAACGTCAAGGCAGCCACCACGGCTACCTGAACCGGGCCGGGTAAGCCCGTGATTGCCCCCGCTGGCAGGTTAACTTGCCAGTAAGGCTGCCCCACCCCTGAAATCCCCTTATCCCTGTTTCTGGCACTGTCGGCACGGCTTCAACAAATTAACTACAGGTTAACGAATTGTTTACGGGCACTGACAACCTTGTACAGGTAGCGCCGCGCCTCGGCGTAATGCAGCTTTTGGCGCAAATATGTGTACACATCCGCCGGGCTCATGCGGTTGATGATGCGGGCAGCCTGCTCACGGTTAGAGGAAAAAGCCCTGAGCACGTTGCCGGCGCCGGTATTGTAGGCGGCAATTGTGCAGTATTCGCGAGAGACGGGGTCGCGAATCGCCTTGAGATAGTTGTTGCTGATTACGCTGATGTAGCCGGTGCCCAGTTCGATATTGTTGGTGGCATTGAACAGGTAATCACGGCCGGGGACGCGATCCCGGCCCTTGATATGCCGGTAAGCATCACGGCCACCACTGCCTGGCACGAGTTGCATCAAGCCATAGGCCGGCGCACTGCTGACGGCGAACGGGTTAAAGTTGCTTTCGGTTTTGATCACGGCATAGACGAGGCTGCGGCTTACCCCGAAACGTGCGGCGTAATGCTCGACAAGATGGGCATAGCGTTGCGCGCGCAGGTTCTCATGATTGTTGACCATGCGCAGCTGCACACTGTGTGCGGTTTTCTGTTCCCCATTGAGCCTGATAGAGCGCACCTGCAGCCGGTTGGCAAGCAGGTAATCTGCATAGCGTTCGGCACGTTGCGGACTGTCAATACCCTGACCGTGCTGGTTACGGACGAGCCCGTACAGGTAGGGGGTACCGGACAGTTTGACCGTGCTCGCCGAGTACAGATCCACTGCGCGCGGGTCGGCGGGGGTCAGCAGGGTTGTGATAATCGCATTGCGCAGGCTGCTACGGGGTTGTTCAGTATCAACGGTTTCAACGCGGATATCGCCACTGTCAAAATTAATGATGGCCCGGCTGCGGTAGTTCTGCGTATATTTCACATAGCGATGCCGGCCGGGCAGGACCACTTCATCTTCACCCCATTCGCGTTTCACCTCGCCGCGCAGCAAACGGGTCAGGCGCTTGAGATCGCGGGCCAGTGCCAGCGGGTTGCTTTTGTAACCTTGCACGCGGTTGCGCACAAATTGTTCCGGGTCCTTGTTCAGGGCGACATTGACGATTTCACCGGTGCTGCAGGCGAGCAGAGTGGTGCAGGCGGTCCCCCATAACAGGGTTTTTATGATTTCGCTACGTAACATGACAACTTGCAGCCGTGTGTCGGCTGTCCTACGTTTATTCTATATGAACGTCATCACAAATTAGAGCCTTTATTCCGGCGGGGGTTCCCGTCAACAACCTGGCCAAATGGGTGAACAGGCACATGATGAGACGACGGCAACGCCGGGTGCGGCGCCTGCTACTGGCGGTATCGATACTGGTGGTCCTGATCGCCGCGCTGCCCCTGTTTGTTTCGGTTGAATCATTCAAGCCTGCAATCGAGCAACAACTTTCGCGCGCGATTGGTCATGAGGTGCGCATTCATTCCCTGTCGTTTCGGGTCCTGCCAAGACTACGCCTGCTGGCCGAGGATATCCGGATCGACAAGGCGCAGCAGGTTGCCCGTGTCGGCAGTCTCGGTATCACTCCGGATGTGTTTGCCTTGATGGCCGGGGATATCGAGATAACGCAAATCCGTCTGGTTGACGTCGAGCTGACCAGGCCGTTTCTCGATGCGCTGCTGGCGCTCGAGACTGGCAAAGAGGCAATGGACGCAAAGGATGAAGGCATTGCCGTCAGGATTCAGGAAATGAGCTTCGAGCAGCTAATGCTCACCCTCGATGAACAGACAACACTTGGCCCCTACCGCGCCAGTGTGAGGCTGAACACGCAACTGATGCCGGAACTGGTCAGGTTGCGCCAGGAAGATAATGGGGCGCGTCTGCAACTGGCCGCTACCAGGCAGGGCTTCCATGTGACGCTGCAGGCCGATGACTGGCGCTTGCCATTGGGCCCCGTGTTGGCCTTCAAGCATTTAAAGGTCGAAGCTCTGCTCGATACCAACGGTTTGAATGTCACCTCCCTGCAGGCGGAGGCCTACCACGGTACGCTGGACGGCGAGGCCCGCCTCGACTGGACGGCAGGCTGGCAGGTCACAGGCCGGGTACAGGGCAGGAATATCGATAGTGAACGCTTACTCGCTGCATTTCTCGATCAGCCCGTGATCGCCGGGCGTTTTACCGGCCGCTTCGACTACACGCTCCAGGCGCAGGCAGCCGACAGGCTGGGCGAGCGGCCAAACGTGCAAGGTGGCTTCACGTTTCGTGATGGTGTGATCTATAACGCCGACCTGGAAAAGGCCACGAACTTGCTGGGCAACGATGCCGGCACGGGTGGCCAGACGCCGTTCAGGGAATTGTCCGGGACGCTCGTGATGCACAACGGGGCGATCAAACTCGATACGCTCAGTGTGCAATCTGATGTACTTGAGGCCTCGGGCAACTTGCGGATCGACCCGCAACAACAGCTCCGGGGCGAGATTGAAGTTGGCGTGACGCGCACCGCTTCACTGGTCAGTGTACCGCTGAATGTTGCCGGCACGGTGAATACCCCGCGCCTGCGGCCGACCAACGAGGCCATGGCCGGTGGCGCTGTCGGCACGGGTCTGCTGGGACCGGGCGTGGGCACGGCAGTGGGCGTCAAGATTGGCAGCTTCATCGGCAAGCTGTTAGGGGGCGACGAGGAGCAGGGCAAGTCAACACAGCCATCGTCAGCCAGCGGGGCACCGGACCCCTGGGAGGGGGAAGAAGACTGATGTTGCCCTTGTAGAAGTAGTCTTACCACTTCGACCCGGCAGGAACTATTAATGCAACGCTACCCACTGATACAAGCAGTGCTTTATACATGACATACCTCCTCGTGTTGTTGTGAGGTGTCGATGATGTATTCCACAACAGGCGTGCCAAACTTCCATGTTGCTGTTTTATCTATATAATGCTGTAAAACACGTGTGAGCGGTGAGGAGAACGGTGGGCAACCTGCACGATAGTTTGTGCGGCCTGCATGATATTACCTATGGGTGGGGCGAGCCGACAGCGTCCGCTTCTGAAATGGGCGGGCAACAAGTACCGTATTATGGAACGTAT
>JASFJH010000013.1:0-16719 GCA_050122215.1 Granulosicoccaceae bacterium
CGTTCCTGATCCCGACCCACCAGGTAAACGCCCTGATCATGGGGCCGGCCGGCTACCGCGTCCCGGACTTCATGCGCGCCGGTGGTATCATGACGGTGCTGTTCCTGGTGGTCATGCTGGTAATGAACAACCTCGTGTTCTGAGGATAACGATGTGACCCTGTTGAAACCGTTAATGCATATCGTGCCGGCAAGCCTGTTGCTGCTGTTGCCGGGGATTGCCTCGGCCGCAACCGGCGCTGAGCCGGTCGACATGACTGCCAGCAATGTTGGCCTGTTCGCCATTGCTGTATTTGTGCTGGCGTACGTACTTGTGATGGCCGAGGAGTTTACGCACCTGCGCAAGTCCAAGCCGGTGATCATTGCTGCCGGCATCATCTGGGGCGCGATTGCCTGGTCCTACCACATCCAGGGTCTGCCTCCTGAACTGCCGGAACACGCGATCCGCCATAACCTGCTCGAATATGCCGAACTCATGTTGTTCCTGCTCGTGGCGATGACGTACATCAATGCCATGGATGAGCGTAACGTGTTCGAGGCATTGCGAGCGAAGCTGGTCAGCTCGGGCTTCGGCTTCCGTGCGCTGTTCTGGATCACGGGCATCCTCGCGTTCTTTATCTCGCCGGTCGCGGACAACCTGACCACGGCCCTGCTCATGTGTGCCGTGGTGCTGGCCGTCGGTGGGGACAATACGCGTTTTGTCACGCTGGCCTGTATCAATATCGTGGTGGCGGCAAATGCCGGCGGAGCCTTCTCACCGTTTGGTGATATCACCACGCTCATGGTGTGGCAGAAGGGCATTATCGAATTCTGGACCTTCTTCAACCTGTTTATTCCGTCAGCGGTGAACTTCCTCGTGCCGGCGGCGATCATGCATTTCGCCATCCCGAACGAGAAGCCGACGACAAGCGGAGAGAAGGTGGACATGATGCGGGGTGCACGCCGCATCATGTTGCTGTTCCTTGCGACGATTGCCACGGCCGTGTCGTTCCACAACTTCCTGCACCTGCCGCCGGTGATCGGCATGTTGACCGGGCTGGGCTACCTGCAGGTGCTGGGTTTTTATCTGAAGAAGACCGCGCACGTCGAACACCGTCATCCGGACAATGCCGAGGATGATGGCCAGCTCGGCTCGCCAGTCGCCTTTGACGTGTTCCGCCCGATCGCGCGTGCCGAATGGGACACGCTGCTGTTCTTCTACGGTGTGGTCGCCTGTGTCGGTGGTCTTGGCTTCCTCGGTTACCTGGGCATGGCCTCGGAGGTCATGTACACGCAGTGGGGCGCGAGCACTGCCAATATCGCCGTCGGTGTTCTGTCGGCGATCGTCGATAACATCCCGGTCATGTTCGCGGTACTGAGCATGAACCCGGATATGGCTACCGGCCAGTGGCTACTCGTGACGCTCACCGCCGGCGTGGGCGGTTCGTTGTTGTCGATCGGTTCGGCTGCGGGTGTCGCCCTGATGGGCCAGGCGCGCGGCAAATACACCTTCTTCGGTCACCTGAAGTGGACCCCGGTGATCGCACTCGGCTACGTCGCGAGTATCGCGGTGCACTTCTGGATCAACAGCCACTTCTTCTCCTGAGGTTTCCCTGCACAGGCCGGTACGGTTACTCGTACCGGCCTGATGCTTTCAGGTACCTCTTTCAGGCCTGGCAGGCGTCAGCCAGTTTCACGAACTCGGCAATCGATATTGTCTCCGGGCGGCGGGTCGGGTCGATGCTGCAGGCTTCGATCTGTTCCATAGTCAGCAGGCCCTTCAGCGAGGCACGCAGCATCTTGCGGCGCTGGGCAAAGGCCTGGCTGACTACCTGGCCAAATACCGTTTCGTCACGGGCCCGGTGTGGCAATTCGCTATAGGGGATCAGGCGGGCGATAGCCGAGTCGACTTTCGGCGCCGGCCGGAATGCGCCGGGACCGATCGTGAACAGTCTTTCGACCCGGCAGCGGTACTGCAGCATTACCGACAGGCGGCCATAGTCACTGCCGCCGGGTTGCGCGGTCATGCGATCCACGACCTCCTTTTGCAACATGACGTGCATGTCCTCGATAACTGCAGCTGCCTCGAGCAGGTGGAACAGCAGCGGCGTGGAGATGTTGTAGGGCAGGTTGCCGACGATACGCAGTTTTTGCTCCGGGCTGGCCAGTGTGGCGAAATCGAACTTGAGGGCATCGGCCTCGTGGATAATGAGCTCGCCTTTACCGGCGAAGTGTTCGCGCAGTTTCGGCACGAGGTCCCTGTCCAGTTCGACCACCTCGAGGCGGCTGGCCGCGGCCAGCAAGCCGGCGGTGAGCGCGCCGAGGCCCGGGCCGATCTCGACGAGGTGCTGGCCCGGTTGCGGGTTGATCGCGGCGAGGATGCGGTTGATCACAGCCTCGTCATGCAGGAAGTTCTGGCCGAAGCGTTTGCGGGCGCGGTGCCCGTTCATAGCGGCTGGCCGTGGCGGCACATGAGTAGTGCCGTTTCGATGGCAGCATCGAGGCTGCCACCATGCGCCTTGCCCGTGCCGGCCAGTTCCAGGGCCGTGCCGTGGTCGACCGAGGTACGGATGATGGGCAGGCCGAGCGTGATATTGACGGCCTCGCCAAAGCCGACATGCTTGAGCACGGGCAGGCCCTGGTCATGGTACATGGCGAGCACGGCATCCGCGCCTTGCAGCCCGTGTGGCGTGAACAGCGTATCGGCCGGCAGCGGGCCGTGCAGGTCCAGGCCTTCGGCGCGCAGTTGTTGCAGCACGGGCGTGATGATGTCGATTTCTTCGCGGCCGAGATGGCCGCCCTCACCGGCATGCGGGTTCAGACCGCAGACCTTGATGCAGGGCCGGGTGAGTCCGAAGCGTGTGCGCAGGTCATGGTCGAGGATGCGCAGCACGCGCGTGAGCGTATCGGCGGTAATGGCCGCGGCGACGGCCGCCAGAGGCAGGTGTGTCGTGGCCAGCGCCACGCGCAGGCCGCCAGCAGTCAGCATCATGACTGGCAGGTCAGCACCGGTTTTCCCGGCGAGGTACTCGGTATGGCCGGTGAACGGGATCCCGGCATCGTTGATCACGCCCTTGTGCAGTGGCGCGGTGACCAGCGCGTCAAACTCACCGGACAGGCAGCCTTCGATTGCGCGATCCAGCAGTGCGAGCACGTAGCGGGCATTGGCCGGGTCGAGCTGGCCGGCGCTCACCGGTGCCTGGCACGGCACATGGTACAGGCTGATGCTACCGGCCTGTGCGGGCCGCTCCGGTGCATAATCGACAAGGTGAAACTCACGACCCAGGATCTGCGCGCGCGCCTCGAGCATGGCGCGATCGCCAAGCAATACGAGTTCGGCATGCGTGTGATGGGCCAGCTCGATGCACAGATCCGGGCCGATACCGGCCGGTTCGCCCGTGCTGATGGCAAGTCGGGGAATCGCGTTCATGGCCGCAGTGTAGCGTGCCGGCCGGGACTTACAAACCGGCGTGGCAGTGGGCGTTCTTAGTAAGCGTCATCGAGGCGGTATTCGACATAGGCCTCGTCGCGCAGGCGGCGCAGGAAGGCCTGTGTTTCTTCTTCTTCCTTGCGCTTGCGGATCGCCTCGCGCGCGGCATTGCGCAGGAATTTCTCCGTGTTATCGTAATCGCGGCGTTCCAGTACCTGTACGATATGCCAGCCAAACGGCGTCTGGAACGGCTCGCTGATCTGGCCCTCGCGTAACTCATTCATGGCCGCCTCGAACGGGCCGACCAGATCGCCCGGACTGGTCCAGCCGAGGTCGCCGCCATTGGCCGCCGAACCACGATCATCCGAATGGGCGCGTGCCAGGGCCTCGAAGTCTTCACCACTTTCGAGACGGAGTTTCAGCTGTTCGAGACGGATGCGCGCATCACTGGCCGAGGTCAGTTCGTTGGTGCGGATCAGGATGTGCCGGGCATGGGTCTGCTTGACGATATGGCGGCGCTCGTCGCTGCGTAATTCCGCCAGTTTGATGATATGGAAACCGCTCGGGCTGCGGATCGGTTCGCTGATATCACCTTCCTGCATGTTCTGTACGGCCTCGGTGAACAGCGACGGCAGTTCGGCATTTGAGCGCCAACCGAGATCGCCGCCGTTCAGGGCATTTTGCCCGTCCGAACGGGTCTGGGCCATGCGGCCAAAGTCGGCACCGCCGCGCAGTTCGGCGATCAGGCGCAACGCCTCGTCTTCGGCCTGCCTGATCTGTTCGCTGCTGGCGCCGTCCGGCAGGCTGAGCAGGATATGTTGCAGGCGGTATTGTTCGTTGGCACCGCGCTGTGTCTTGTTGGTCGCCAGGAAGTCGTCGATTTCACGTTCCGTTATCGTAATGCGTTGCTTCACGTTGCGCTGCATGACGCGGCTGGTGATCATGTTACGGCGCATGTCTTCACGAAATGTTTCGAAATTGAAGCCATCGGCTTCCAGCGTGGCGCGAAACTGCGCGATCGTCATGCCATTTTGCCCGGCGATATTGGCGATCGCGCGGTTGATCTGGCTGTCACTGACCGTGATGCCGCTGCGCTGCGCCAGTTGCAGCTGCAGGCGCGAGACGATGATGCGCTCGAGTACCTGTTTGCGCAGTGCCTCATCGGGTGGCGCGGCCTGGTCGCGCTGGGCGAGCTGGGCGCGGATCGTGCGTATCTGGTTATCCAGTTCGCTGAGCATGACGACGTCATCGTTGACAACGGCAACGATACGGTCGACCTCGACGACCGCGGCCTCGGCGCTGAGAATGAAGAAGGCCAGCAGGGGTAAAAGCAACTTGCGCATGGGATACAGCCTGGTCAGGTTAGAACTCATCTTGCGGATCACGTCCGTAGCCTAGGATACCACGCCCGAGGAAGGATTTGACCCGGTCACCGAAACTGGTCAGACCCTTGAGCTCCAACTGCAGCATGATGACGTTGTTCTCGTGGGTATCGAGCGGGTCGATACTGTTCACGTATTCGCGGCCGACCAGGCGGACGATCCAGCAGCAGGACTCGTACTCGATGCCGGCGAAACCGTCCAGCGTGCGCTGCTGCTCGAGCGAGTAATTCCAGCGCCCCACCATATTGACCTGGCGGCCCAGCGGCCAGCTGAAACTCAGGTCGGCCTGTTCCAGGTCCGGACGACGCTGGCGGTAGGCGAGATTGATGATGCGCTTGTCATCCGGCTGGTAGCGTACGCTGAGCACGCTCCTGTCGGCCTTGCTGTCGCCGGTATCCCATTGCACGCCGGCACGGCCGCTCCAGCTATTGGTCAGGCGCGCATTGATTTCGGCGACGAAATCCGAACTGTTATCGTCAATTACCGCTTGGCCGGGCAGGGTGACTTCGCGGTCGTCGAAATACAGGATCTGGCCGATGCTGGCCTTGAGGTGCTCGGTGCCCGTATCCGGGTCGATCACGCGCGTGGTCAGGGCCAGGGTCAGCTGGTTCGCGTCATTGACGCGATCGGCGCCGGTGAAGCGGTTCTCGCGGAACAGCTGGGCGAAGCTGAAATCGTATTCGCCGGTATCAAACACGACATCGTTGCCGTCGCTGTTGACGATCAGGTTGTCCTGGTCGCGTTTCGGGATATACAGGTAATAGGCGCGTGGCTCGAGGGTCTGGATCAGGTCCGTGTTGGCGAAGCTGAACTCGCGCTCGAAGAACAGGCCGCTGTCAATACTTGCGATCGGCAGGCCGCGATCCGGGCTGTCATCGGCGCCCGCCTGCGTATCATTCAGGCTGTAGCGCGTGTAGCGATAACCGAGCTTCGGCGTGACGTAAGCCCAGCTGTTGGCCAGTGGCCAGCGCACTTCGGGTTCGATATCGACGCGTGTGCCGGTAACGCTGTCATCGCGGTCGAAGTGCACGAGTTCGCCGCGCACGCCGTAGTCAAGGCCGTAGGCCTTGTCCGGGAAGCGTGCGTTGAACAGGATCTGCGGCAGGCGCGCATATTGATCAGTGGCGGCGCGATCGATGGTCTGGTAGTCATGCAGGCGGCCGAGCATATTGAAGTTGTTGCCCTGGTAGCGCAAATCAAGGCGCCGTTCCAGGTGCGTGATACTCGACAGCGAAATATCCGTGCCGAGGTCTTCGAAATAATCCCGGTCCGAGGCGTAATTGAAATTGACGTCGGTCGTCCAGCGCTCGGCAAAACGGTTGTGGTGTTTGTAGGCAAACAGCACGCGATCCTCATCGTCGTATTCGTTGTCGCCGGGCAGGTATTCGAGGTTGACCTGGCCGCTGCTGCGGGCCTGCAGGTAACGGTACTCGCCGTTGAGTTGCAGGCCACGCTTGCTCAGCAGGCGCGGCGCAAGGGTGGCGTCGCGGTTGGGGGCAATGTTCCAGTAATACGGTACGTTGATCTCGGTACCGGACTCGTCCGAACTGCCGAAGCTCGGCGTGAGGAAACCGCTCTTGCGCCGGTCGTCAATCGGGAAGGTCATCCACGGTGAATAGAAGAACGGGATCCCCATGAAGCTGACCGAGACATGCCGCGCCGTGCCCACACCCTCATCATGATCAAGCTCGATGTTTTTCGCACGCAAATACCAGTCATTACTGCCCGGGTCACAGGTCGTGTAGGTGGTCTTGCTCAGGGTGGTGATATTGGCGACATTGTCGCGGTGAATCTGTTCGGCCTCGCCACGGGCATGGCGATCATACAGGCGATAGTTGGCATCATTGATCTCGCCGGTATCGCGCACGAGGTCGAGTTTGGCTTCTCCGCTCTTGATCTCGAGTTCGTTATCACGCAGTACCACGGCACCGGTGGCCGTGACGGTTTCATTGTCGCGGTCATAATCAACCCGGTCGGCACGCAGACGCTGATCGGCGCGTTTCAGGTTGACGTTGCCAGTGAAGGTGGAGACACCCTCCTGGGCAACGGTTGCGTTTTCCGCATCCACATCGATCGGGGTCCGACGGCGGGTGGCCGGGTCAGTCGGGATGCGTGGCGGGCGGGGCTGACTTTCGCACAGGGCATAGTCGCCGCGGCTGGCCGGGGACTCGAGGGTTGCAGAGGCGGCGACCGGCCGGGTCTGCGCCTGCTGCAGGGGCTGGGTCCGGGTACTCGTGGCGGCGACGCTTTTCGCCACCGGCCGCCCCGGCGGCGACGGCGGTTCCCTGTCTGCTGCGTCTGTTGCCGGGCGGGCCGCTGGCGCCGGCGCGATGGCCGGTGTGATGGCCGTGGTCGGCGTCTCCTGGCTGCCGGCGCGACGGCAATCCCACTTGCCGTCAGGCAGGCGCTCACACGCCCAGCCATTGACGATCTCGGCTGCCGGGAGATTACTCATCTGGGAAGCCATGCCGAGGCCGACCAGGAACCAATATGCCTTGTTGGGGGTCACTTTTAAGGATTCTTTTTTTATTTAACAACTTATTGTTCGTGGGGCCGCCTAAAATCGCATAGAATGCCCCTGTCTTCAAATATTTTTGTATCCGGTAGCCAGGCTTGTTGATGTTAAAGGATGAAACAACCCGCCGCCAATGGCGGCGGGCCGGTGGAATTGTCGCGCTGACCGCCCTTGTCGGCGCAGTGTTGATCTGGACCACGCCGGATCGCGCCCCCCAGCTCAAGGCCGTGTCCGCGGTCAAGGTAGCAGCGCATACGCTTGCCCCGGCCAACCTGAATCCCGTGGTCGAGGTGACCGGCCGGCTGCAACCCGTTAACCGCGCCCTGATGCGCTTTGAATTGTCCGGCCAGCTGGCCGAGCGCCTGGTCGAGCCGGGACAGGCCGTGGCAAAGGGCGAGTTGCTGTTACGCCTGGCCGACGGAGACTACCGTGACGCCCTGAACGAGGCCCGCGCCCAACTCACCATGCAACGCGCCGCAGTGAAGCGTGACAGGACACTGCTGGAGATTGCCCGCCGCGATCGGGAGTTGCAGCGGCGTGAAGTGGCGCGCCTCGAGAAACTCGGCAGCGCGTCGCTCGTCTCGGTCTCGCACCTTGACCAGGCGCGACAGCGCCTGCTGGCGCTCGAGTCGAGCGAGGCAGAACTGGCCTACAAGGTCGACACGGCGCAGGCCCAGATCCTCATCAGCGAATCGAACGTCGCCCGCGCGCAGCGCAATCTCGAACGCGCCAGCCTGACCGCGCCGTTTGCCGGCACGGTCAATACGGTTGAACTCGAGCAGGGCGATTATGTCTCGCCGAACCAGCCGGCACTGGAACTGATCGATACGCGGCATATCGTGCTGTATGTCGAGGTCAATGGCCAGGTCGCGGCAGCGCTGTCGCTCGGACAGCAGGTGAGTGCCGCGGTCGATGGCGTGCGCTTGCCGGGCGAGATCACGGCCCTGCAGAATGACCCCGACCCGGAAACCTTTACCCATGCCCTGCGCATCCGCGTCGATGGCCAGGACCTGCAAACCGGTCAACTCGCCACGGCCCGGCTGCCACTGCGGCCGTTGACGGCCGTGCTGGCGGTGCCGATCAGCGCTGTGTTACGCGAGGAGGGCCGCAACTACGTGTTTGTGATCCGGCAAGGCAAGCTGTCGCGCCGCGAGATCGTCACCGGCATGCGGCACGAGGACCAGGTCGTGGTGCGGCAGGGGCTTGAGGCCGGCGAGCAGGTAGTGGCCCGCGATGTGGCGGCGCTGACCGATAGTCAGTCAGTCGAGGTCGGCGACCGGGTGCGTTGATGGCACTGATCCGCTACTGCATCAATAACCCGCTGATCATGAACATGATGCTCGTGATCATTTTGATCATGGGCGTGTTGTCCTGGCAGGCGATGCCGCAGGAGATGTTCCCGGTCGTCGAGACCGACAAGATCCGTATTACCACCGAGTTCGAAGGTGCCTCGCCGGAAGAAGTCGAGCAACAGGTAACCATCCCAATCGAAGAGGAGTTTGATGGCGTTGCGGATATCGATGTGATCACCTCGGTCAGCCAGGAAGGTGTGTCATCAATCCTGATCGACCTGAAGCCCGGCGCCAATGTCGATGATTTTCTCAACGACAGTCGCGACCGGGTCGATCGCATTACCGACCTGCCGGAACTGGCCGAGAAACCGTCGATTGTCCGGCTCGAAACGCGCTTTCCGGTCATCAGCATGGCCCTGTATGGCGATATCTCGCGCGGTGAGTTATACGAGCTTGCCGAGGAGGCGCGCCGTCGCCTGTTACAGGTCAATGGCGTGGCCGGCGTCGGTGTGGCCGGCGATCGCGAATGGGAGGTCTGGGTGGTGGTCGACCCGGAACGTCTCGCGGTACGCAATGTGTCGTTATCGACAGTGACACGCGCCCTGCGTGACAACCTGCGGGATTTGCCGGGTGGTTCCATCAAATCCAGTGAGGGCGATATCCTGTTGCGTGGCAAGGGGGCCCGCCCGGATCCGGACAGCATTGCCCGCATCGTGTTGCGCAGCAATGAACAGGGTGGCCAGTTATTGCTCAGTGAAATTGCCCGGGTCGAGCGCCGCCTGGAAGAGGCGCAAACCCTGGGGCGCTTCAACGGCAAGCCATCGGTGAACCTGACCGTAACCAAGACGGCCGATGCCTCGACCATCGACGTTTCCGACGAGGTGCATGCGCTGGCCGCGCAACTCGAAGGCGAGTTGCCAGGCAACGTCGGGGTCGGCCTGTTCAGCGACCTGTCCGTGTATGTGCGCACGCGTTTGAACACGGTCAAGTCATCCGGCCTGGTCGGGCTCGTGCTCGTGTTGTTGTCGCTGTACCTGTTCCTGAATTTCCGCGTCGCGTTTATCACGGCACTGGGGATCCCCGTGTCGTTCCTGTTCGCGGTGGTGCTGATTAACTACTTTGGATACACCATTAACATGGTGTCGCTGTTCGCCTTCCTGATCGCACTCGGCATGATCGTCGATGACGCGATTATCGTTACCGAGAACGTCTACCGGCACATGGAGATGGGCAAGCCGTCGCATGTCGCCGCCGCAATCGGTACGCGCGAAGTGTTATGGCCGGTGATTGCCTCGACCACGACGACCATCGCCGCGTTTCTGCCGATGTTTGCGATTGGCGGCACGATGGGCGCCTTTATCGCCGTGATCCCGGCCGTGGTCAGTTTCGCCCTGCTCGGTTCACTGTTCGAGGCCTTCGCGGTATTGCCCTCGCACGCAGCGGAAATGCTGCGTGTCGAGAAGAACAGGCGTTCACGCTATATCGACTGGCGTGGCTGGCAGGAACGTTACGCCGCCTTCCTGCGCCGGGCGCTGGAAAACCGTTACCTGACCTCGCTAACCACGGTATGTGTGCTCCTGCTGGCGATGGTCTGGGCGAGTACGCGTGTGCCGTTCCAGTTGTTCGGCCACGTCGACATCGGCCAGTTCTTTGTCAACATCGAGGCACCGACGACCTACAGCCTCGAGGATTCGGCGCGGCTCGCGGTGCAGGCAGAGCAGGCGATCTTTGAAGTGGTTGACGATAACGAACTCGCTACGCTGTTGACCAACGTTGGTGTCTCGATCATCGACTTCAACCGGGTCAGTTATGGCAGCAATTATGTGCAGTTGATCGTCGACCTGGAAAAACAGGCGCCGGAAGGTTTTATCGAACACTGGATCACGCCGCTCGTGAACCTGAGCTTCAAATGGGAAGGCACGCGCGAGCGCAAGGCCGATGCCATCATCAACGCCGTGCGGGACCGCCTGCAGAACATTCCGGCCATCCAGCGCATGTCGATCCTGCGTCCGCAGGGCGGACCGGCCGGTGCCGATCTCGAGGTCGGTATCACCGGTACGAATACGGGGGTACTGAAAAACGAGGCCGAGGCCATGGTCACCTGGCTGAAGCAGGTGCCCGGTATCCATGATGTACGCCAGGACATGGAAACCGGCAAGCTCGAATACCGCTATACCCTGAATGAACGCGGTCGCCAGCTCGGCCTGACGCAGAACGACCTGGCGGAGGCGGTGCGCAGTGGCTTTCTTGGCCTTGAAGTGACGCATGTGACCTGGGGTGATGAACGTATCCCGGTGCGCGTGATTTACCCGGAAGACTGGCGGCGCAAATCGGCGCAGCTGGACAACCTGCGTATTACCCTGGCGGACGGCAAGTCGGTGTTTCTGGGCGAGGTGGCCAGCATCGATGCCGGGCGTGGCCTGAGTTCCGTCAATCGCCGGGATGCCCGGCGCCTGGCAACGGTTACCGCCGAGATCGACAGTGATGTGCTGACGCCGTTGCAGGCGGCGGAGCTCGTGCGGGAAAAGTTTGCAGATCTGTCGCAACGCCTGGCCGGTTATGAACTCGTGTTCCTCGGTGAGAAAAAGGAAGCCACTGATTCGTTCAAGGACATGTACGCGGCGCTGGTGATCGCGCTCGTGATCATCTATTTCATTCTCGTCACATTGTTCCGCTCCCTGCTTGACCCGGTCGTGGTCATGTTTGCGATACCGTTTGGCATCATTGGTGTGATTATCGGCCACGTCATGTTCGGCATGCATTTGCAGTTCCTGTCAATGGTCGGTTTCCTTGCGCTGTCCGGGATCGTCGTCAACGATTCGCTGATCCTCGTCGATTTTGCCAAGCGCATGCGGCGTGAAGGCTGGTCGCGCATCGACGCCGTGGTCGAGGCAGGTCGCGTGCGCGCCCGGCCGATCCTGTTGACCAGTATCACGACCTTTCTCGGTATCTCGCCCTTGATCTTTTTCGCTACCGGGCAGACCGCGTTCCTGTCACCGATGGCGGTGAGTCTCGGCTTTGGCCTGGTGTTTGCAACCGGTCTGATACTTGTCGCCTTGCCGTGTTTCTACCTGGTCGCCGATGACCTGCGCCAGTTCAGTTGTGCAACAATACGACGCATGCTGGGCAGGCCGGTGAGCGAGGAACACCTCGCGCCCGTATGTCGCCTGAATGAACGCCCGAATGCAGATACCGGAGATGAGTACTCATGAGTGAACGGCTTGCAGCCCTGCGTGTCTGGCTCACTCATGTGCTTGGCAGTCAGCCGTCAAGTATCGAGCCGGCCTCGAGTGATGCGAGTTTCCGTCGTTACTTCCGGGTGAGGCAGGATGGCCGGAGCTGGATCGTCATGGACGCGCCACCGGACAAGGAAGACTGCGGACCGTTCGTACGCATCGCCGCGGCGATGCACGCGGTGGGCTTGCATGTGCCGGTCGTGCACGCCGAGGACCACGCGCAGGGCTTCCTGTTACTCGACGACCTGGGCACGACTTCTTACCTCGATGTGCTCAACCCGCAGACCGTCGAGTCGTTGTATGGCGATGCGCTGGATGCCCTGTTGCACCTGCAAAACAGCGACATCCTCGCGCATATCGATCTGCCTGCCTATGACCATGCGTTGCTCATGCAGGAGATGGAGCTGTTCCGCGACTGGTACCTGGGCACGCATCTCGGCCTGGCACCCGATGCGGCGACGCATACCATGCTCGATGAGGTGTTCGGGTTGCTGGCCGACAATGCCCTGTCGCAACCGCAGGTGTGTGTGCACCGCGATTACCATTCCCGCAACCTTATGCAGGTGAGCGATAACAACCCCGGTATTATCGACTTCCAGGATGCCGTGGTCGGGGCGGTGACCTATGACCTCGTCTCCCTGTTGCGTGACTGTTATATCAGCTGGCCACGGCAGCAGGTCGAGTCCTGGGCGATGCAACATTGCGACCGCCTGATCGCGGCCGGCGTATTGACTGACCGGGATCGCGGACACTTCCTGCGCTGGTTTGACCTCATGGGTGTGCAACGGCACCTCAAGGCCAGCGGTATCTTCGCCCGTCTTAATCACCGTGACGGCAAGCCGGGTTATCTCGCCGATATCCCGCGGACGCTTGCCTATGTGCGTGATGTCGCCGGGCGCTACGACGAACTGGCCGGGCTGGCGAGGTTACTTGAACGTCTTGGCTAACCACGGGGAGCACAGGGAGCACGGGGTAAAGGAAATATATTATGCAACGATGTGTTGGGTAAGCAGTTGAAATCCACGTGAGCCCCGTGTCCCCCGTGGTTCATAACAAACATAGAATTGTCTTTGTTGATAATCTTTTAGTATGTTGTCAGGCATATGAAAGCGATTATTCTTGCCGCCGGTCGCGGCGAACGCCTGCGGCCACTCACCGATAGTACGCCGAAGCCGTTGTTAAAAGTCGGTGGTCAGTCGCTGATCGAATATCACCTGTATGGCCTGGCAAAGGCGGGTTTCCACGACGTCGTGATCAACATCGCCTGGCTCGGCGAGCAGATCCAGGCCGCGCTCGGTACGGGTGAGCGCTACGACCTGCGCATTACGTATTCACATGAACAGCGCGGAGCGCTGGAAACGGCCGGCGGCATTATCCATGCCCTGCCGATGCTCGGGGCAGCGCCATTCGCCGTGGTCAATGCCGATATCTGGACCGACTATGACTTCCGCCGCTTGCCGGCCGAGCCGGAGGGGCTGGCGCATCTCGTGCTCGTGGATAACCCGCCGCAACACCCGGCTGGTGATTTTGCCCTGCAAGACAATCAGGTGCTGGCAAGCGGTGAGCATTGCCTGACCTACAGTGGCATAGGTGTCTATCGCCCGGAACTGTTCGCCGGTCTGCCACAAGGTATGCGGCCGCTGGCGCCCGTGCTGCGCGAGGCGATGGTCCGTGGTGAGGTCAGTGGCGAGCATTACCGTGGACGCTGGCTGGATATCGGTACGGCCGCGCGCCTGCAGGCGCTCGACCAGGAACTGCTTGCAGAAGCGGGATTATAAATGGGCCAGGAAATCGAAACAGGCTCCTTCACAGAGGAAGACTTTGCCCGGTTTGCCACGAAGCTGGAGCAGGAAAGCCGGTTGCTGCAAGACTGGTTCGAAAGCGGGACGTTTTCCGCTGCGCCGCTGTGCGGGGGCTTCGAACTCGAGGCCTGGCTCGTCGATCAGCAGGGCATGCCGGCGCCAATCAATACCGAGTACCTGGCGCAGCTTGATGATGAACTGGTCGTGCCCGAGCTGTCATCGTTCAACATCGAACTGAACAGTACGCCGCGCCTACTGGAAGGGCGGATGCTTGCCCGTATGCACGAGGAGCTCGATGCCACCTGGCAACGCTGTCGTGATCAGGCCATGGCCATGGATGTCGACCTGGCCATGATCGGTATTCTGCCGACGGTGCGCGATGAAGATCTTACCCTTGAACATATGTCTCGCATGACACGTTACGAGGCCCTGAATGAACAGGTCATGCGCTTGCGTGAAGGTCGGCCGCTGTTACTCGATATACGCGGTGAACAACACCTGAAAAGCACGCATCACGATGTGATGCTCGAGGCCGCAGCTACTTCCTTCCAGGTACACCTGCAGGTGCCGGCGGCGCAGGCATATACCTACTACAACATGGCACAGGTGATTTCAGCGCCGATGACGGCGGCCTGCGCCAATTCGCCGTTCCTGTTTGGGCGTCGCCTGTGGGAAGAAACCCGTATCCCGTTGTTTGAGCGCGCGGTGGAAATCGGTGGCCTCGGCGGAGCGGCATTCGGCCCCTTGCGCCGTGTCAGTTTCGGCAGTGGCTATGCGCGCGGCAGCCTGTTCGAGATCTTTGCCGAGAACCAGGCGCATTTCCCGGTGTTGCTGCCAAACTGCTTCGATACCCCGCCCGAACAGATGAACCATGTGCGGCTGCATAACGGTACCATATGGCGCTGGAACCGGCCGCTGATCGGTTTCGATGCCGACGGTACGCCACACCTGCGTATAGAGCACCGCGTGATCCCGGCCGGGCCAACCGTGATTGACGCGATCGCCAACACGGCGATGGTGTATGGTCTGATAACCGAACTCGTGCAATCGGGCAAGCATGCCGAACAACTGGTCGAGTTTTCCTATGCGCGCGACAACTTTTACGCTGCGGCCCGGCACGGCCTGCAGGCACAGTTCTACTGGCAGGGCAAACATATTGCCGCCCGCAACCTGATACTGGATACCCTGGTACCACTGGCACGCCGCGGTCTTGAACGACAGGCGCTGGCGCGCGAGGATATCGATAATTACCTGGGTATCATCGAAGCGCGTGTCGCGACACAATTCACCGGTGCGCACTGGCAGCGCGCCTTTGCTACCCGGCACGATAACGACATGCAGGCCCTGACCGCCGAGTACCTGCGCCTGCAACACGCCGGTTCGCCGGTGCATGAATGGCCAGGCCACGAGAGCTGAACAAGATGCTGCATATTACAGACACACTCCCGGAGGGTTTACTCGACTGTCGCGCTGAGCAGTTACACGAACACCTGTCTGGCCCGACCCTGATCCATTTGCCGGGTCGCCGTGAACAGCCGCTGTTTGTTTCGGTGTTGCTGCATGGCAATGAAGATACCGGTTGGGAAGCCATGCGTGCCCTGTTGCGCGATTACCAGCACCGTGAGTTACCGCGAGCCCTGTCGCTGTTTATCGGTAATGTCAGCGCCGCGCGTGAAGGCGTGCGCCGGCTCGATGGCCAGAATGATTACAACCGCGTCTGGGCGGAAGGTGACAGTGCCGAACATGCGATGATGCGCCTGATCGTTGAAGAGATGCGTATACGTAATGTGTTCGCGAGTATCGACATCCACAATAACACGGGGCTGAACCCGCATTACGCCTGTGTCAACCTTCTCGACCACCGTTTCTTCCGCCTGGCGTTATTGTTCAGTCGCACCGTGGTGTTCTTTACCCGGCCGGAGGAGGTGCAAAGCCGTGCCTTCGCCGCTTTGTGTCCGGCCGTCACTGTTGAATGCGGCCAACCCGGTGTACCACACGGCACCGAACATGCCCGGCAGTTTGTCGAGGATGCCCTGCACCTGGTCGAGCTGAAAACAAAACCCGTGCCGCTGCATGACATTGATCTGTTTCATACCGTGGCCGTGGTACGGGTCAGCAATACGGCGAGTTTCAGTTATTCACGTGACGACGTTGAACTACGTTTGCTTGACGATCTTGATCACATGAACTTTCGTGAACTTGCCGCCGGCACGAGTTTTGGTGAACTGGCAAACAACAACCTTGACTGTATCGAGGTCCAGGATGAGCAGGGTAATGATGCGCGCAGCCGGTTTTTTGTCGCCGAGGACGGCGAACTGCGTACCGCGATACCGGTCATGCCATCAATGCTGACACTGGATGAGCGGGTCATCCGCCAGGATTGCCTGTGCTATCTCATGGAACGGCTGGACCCGCATGACGTGGTATAGCCAGTCTGATAACAGACTGTTTTGACAGGATTAACGGGATTGAATGCATAACGCGGCATCGCGCCATCTTGTCAATCGTGTCGAATTTTGTAATCGCGGACTGTTATTGTCCGGCGCGTTTCATCTTGCCGAACAGCCGGGTTGCCGGCCTGGCAGACTTGTCATGCAAGGCATTGAGGTTACCGTTGAGTTGTGCACCGCGTTTTATCTCGAGTGACTCGTAGGACACGTCACCTTCAATCCGGGCATTCGGATACAGCGTGACATGACCGCGGGCATGCACATCACCCCTGACCTGGCCATTGATGTCGGCATCGTTGACCCTGACATTGCCTTTGATGACACCATTACTGCTCAGGGTCAGGCGGGCGGCATTACCGTCACCCATGGTTATGTTGCCAGTGACCTTGCCATCGATGTGCAGGCCGCCCGTGATCGTGATATCGCCCTGCAAGGCGACGCCTTCACCGATCAGGCATTGCACGATGTCCTTGTGATTCGGGGTGTTCTGTTCCTTGTCACTCATGCCGGGTGTCCCATCTTGTTATTCAATGTCGTTTTGTGCGGGCAGCATAACCGAATGTTTTTCAGCGTACCTCGCCGCCACTGGCCTGCAGGTCGGCATGATAGGAGGAGCGTACCATTGGCCCGCTGG
>JASFJH010000014.1:0-16189 GCA_050122215.1 Granulosicoccaceae bacterium
CTGCTCGTAGGTGCGGGCATTCTCGATCACGTCATCGCGGGTCAGCGGCGGCCGCGTCGTGCTCTTGCCGGTCGGGTCACCGATCATGCCGGTGAAGTCACCGATCAGGAACATGACCTCGTGGCCCAGTTCCTGGAACTGGTGCAGCTTGTTGATCAGCACGGTATGGCCAAGATGCAGATCCGGGGCAGTCGGGTCGAAACCGGCCTTGATGCGCAGCGGCCGGCCTTCTTTCAGGCGTGCCGCCAGTTCCTGTTCGACGAGGATTTCGTCAGCACCGCGACGGATCAGCTCCAGCGCCTCTGCCACCGATGTCATGTTCGCTCCTGCTTGCTATAGGCCAAATTCGGCGCAAAGGGTACCACAACCGGGCCGGCCATGGGGTTGCGAAACTCTGAGACAGACTATTGACCGCCGCGCGGCGCTTCGCTATGGTGGCGACAGGAAAAAACACAAAGAAATTCCGTGGATTACCGTTCATTCATGAAGCGCGATTACAAGTTACCCGCAACGCCAGCGCCTGGCGGCAGACCGCTATTCCGCCGTCACCACCTGCTCTGGCTCGGCTCCATACTTTCTATCGTTACGATATTCGTCAGCCTGGCGCCCTTCGAGGCAGCCGCCACGCGCCATACCGTGCAGGATGTCCAGCAGGCCCCCTCAGGCTCGTTGGCCACGCCACAACACGTCGTCGAGGAACAACTGCCCCTGCCGGCCACCGGCCCGGACAGTGCCCTTGAGAAGAAGGCCGCAATCTCCCCGGACGAGCCAGCTACCGTCACCGGTGACGCATCGCCCTGGCGTGAGGTGCGCATCAAACGAGGTGACACGCTGGCCGCGGTCTTCAACCGCGAGGGCCTGAGCGCCACCACCCTGCACACGATCCTGCACAGTGACAAACAGGCGCAGCAGCTGAAAAAGATTCGACCGGGGGAGACCATCCGCCTGCGCACCAGCGAGGATGGCCTGCAGGAACTTGTCCACGTACAGAGCCCGACCCGGCAGTTACACGTCAAGCGCAGCACGGATGGCTACGAGGTACAGCCCGTCGAACGTGAGTATGAGCGCCGTCTGGCCTATAGCCAGGGCCGTATCGACGACTCGCTGTTCCTTGCCGCGCAACGCGCCGGGCTGGCCGAATCCGTGACCATGGACCTGGCCGCGATCTTCGGCTGGGATATCGACTTTGCCCTCGATATTCGTCGCGGCGATGAATTTCGCCTCGTCTACGAGGAACTCTGGCTCGACGGTGAACAGGCCGGCGTCGGCAATATCCTGGCCGCCGAGTTCATCAACCAGGGCCGCAATGTGCGCGCGGTGCGCTATACCACCCCGAAGGGCGACACCAGTTATTACACGCCGGAAGGACTGAACATGCGCAAGGCCTTCCTGCGCTCACCCGTGGATTTCCGTCGCATCAGCTCACGCTTTGGCAAACGCAAACACCCGATCCTGAACAGCATGCGCATGCACACGGGTGTCGACTATGCCGCGGCGCGCGGTACGCCGGTGCGTGCCACGGGTGATGGCAAGATCATTCACCGTGGCCGCAAGGGTGGCTATGGCAAGACCGTCATCATCAGGCATGGCAGCACCTACACCACGCTGTATGCGCACCTGAACAATTACAACCGCAACGCACGCAATGGCAGCCGCGTCAAACAGGGCCAGATCATTGGCTATGTCGGCAGTACCGGGCGTGCCACCGGCCCGCACCTGCACTACGAATTCCGCGTGCACGGCGCACACCGCAACCCGCTGACGGTGAAACTGCCCAGCGCCTCGCCACTCGACAAACGTTACAAAAACGATTTCATCAACCAGACCAGCGGCCTGATTGCCCAACTCGACGGCCTGCGGCGCACCCAGGTCGCCCTGCGCGACAACTGATTTCCGTGACCAACTATTACATCGGTCTCATGTCGGGCACGAGCCTCGACGCGATCGATGCAGTGCTGGTGCGTCTTGATGGCACACCCGGGCATAACAACGATCCTGAACTCATCGCCAGCCACAAGCACCCCCTGCCCGATACGCTGCGCGACACACTGCTGGCACTGAACCGCCCGGCGCATGGTGAACTCGCGAAAATGGCCGAGGCCGATATCCTGCTTGGTCGCGAGTTCGCCGATGCGGTGCTGAACCTGTGTGCACATGGCAATGTCGCGCCGCATGACATCAAGGCGATAGGCAGCCACGGCCAGACGATCCGCCATGTGCCTGATGGCGACCCGGCCTGGACCGTGCAAATCGGCGATGCCAATACGATTGCCGAACGCACCGGCATCACCACGGTCGCCGATTTTCGCCGCCGCGATATGGCTGCCGGCGGCCAGGGCGCGCCCCTCATGCCGGCTGTGCACAATGCGCTGTTGCGCGTGCACGATCAAAACCGGGTCATCCTGAACATCGGCGGCATGGCCAATATCACGCTGTTGCCCGCCGATCCCGAACAGCCGGTCAGCGGCTTTGATACCGGCCCCGGCAACGTGCTCATGGATCACTGGGCACGCGAGCACCACGGTCAGCCCTATGATCACAATGGCGCATGGGCTGCCACAGGCAAGGTCGATGAAGCCCTGCTGGCCGCAATGCTCAAAGACAAGTACTTCCAGCAAGCGCCACCAAAATCCACCGGCCGCGACCTGTTCAATGCCGCCTGGCTAAACCGCCACCTGAAGCGCGGCGCCAGGCGCCGCCCGCACAAACATGTACAGGCCACCCTGTGCGAACTGACTGCGCGCAGCATAGCCGATGCCATCAACGCCTATGCCGCGCAGGCCGACACTGTGATAGTGTGCGGCGGCGGCGTACACAACACGACACTCATGTTCCGCCTGCAGGCATTGCTAGAACACCGGCAGGTCCGTTCCAGCGAGGACTATGATCTCGATCCCGACTGGCTCGAGGCCATCGGCTTTGCCTGGCTCGCCAAACGCACCCTGGAGGGCCTGCCCGGGAACCTGCCGGCTGTCACTGGCGCCCGCCACCCGGTGGTGCTCGGCGCCATATATGCGGGCCATCCTGCCGGGCGCGATTGACATCAAACTGTCATATCGTTGTCATATAACTACACTGCTGACACCAGGAGGCAGTTGTCATCCATGGACACGATTAACCTGAAAAACCCGGAACTGTATATCAACCGCGAGCTGAGCATGTTGCGCTTCAACTGGCGCGTGCTCGCCCAGGCCATGGACGAAAACACGCCGCTGCTCGAACGCCTGCGGTTTTTGTGCATCACCAGCACCAACCTCGATGAGTTCTTCGAGATCCGCGTCGCCGGCATGAAACAAATGGCCGAAGTTCGTTCGACCCAGGCCGGCGCGGACAACATGTTGCCGCAAGAAGTGCTCAATGCCATCAGTGAAGAAGCGCACCAGCTCGTTGAAGAACAGTACCGCATTCTCAACGAGGTCATGTTTCCTTTGCTCGAACAGGAAAACATCCGCTTCATTCGCCGTGGCAAATGGAACGAACAGCAAGAGGCCTGGCTACGACGCTATTTTGTCAACGAACTCAGCCCGGTGCTCAGCCCACTCGGCCTTGACCCGGCGCACCCGTTCCCGCGCATCCTCAACAAGAGCCTGAACTTCATCGTCTCGTTACAGGGCAAGGACGCGTTTGGCCGCACCAGCGGGTTTGCCGTCGTGCAGGCGCCGCGTTCCCTGCCGCGCCTGATCCAGATCCCGAACGATGTTGAAGGCACCGGCCCGCGTGACTACGTGTTCCTGTCGTCGGTGATCCACGCCCATGTCAGCGACCTGTTCCCTGGCATGAAGGCAACCGGCTGTTACCAGTTTCGCGTCACGCGCAACAGCGACATGTTTGTTGACGAGGAAGAAATCGACGACCTGATGCGCGCCGTCGAAGGGGAACTGCTGTCGCGTCGCTACGGTGCTTCAGTGCGACTCGAGGTCGCCTATGAATGCCCGAAAGAGATGACTGATTACCTGTTGAAGGAGTTTGAACTGACCCCGCAGGACCTCTACCAGGTAAACGGCCCGGTGAACCTGAACCGGTTGCTGGCGATTTGTGATATTGCCGAACGCCCGGAACTGAACTACCCACCGTTCACACCGAGCGTGCCGCGCCCGGTGACCCAGCACAGCGATATCTTCAGCGCGATCCATAACGGCGACATCCTGCTGCACCATCCTTTCGAATCGTTCACGCCCGTGGTCGATTTTGTGCGCCAGGCGGCACGTGATCCGGACGTGCTGGCCATCAAACAGACTCTGTACCGCACCGGCCCGGACTCGGCCGTGGCCAATGCGCTGGTCAAGGCAGCGCAAGCGGGCAAGGAAGTCGTGGTCGTGATCGAACTGCGGGCACGGTTCGACGAAGAGGCCAACATCGCGCTGGCCACCCGCTTGCAGGAGGCCGGCGCCCATGTCGTGTTCGGCGTCGTCGGTTACAAGACCCATGCGAAGATGCTGCTCGTGGTCCGGCGTGAAGGCCGGCGCCTGGTGCGCTACGTCCACCTCGGCACGGGCAACTATCACGCGCGTACGGCACGCCTGTATACCGATTACGGCCTGCTGACCTGCGACAAGGAAATTGGCCAGGATGTGCACAAGGTCTTCATGCAGCTGACCAGCCTGGGCAAGGTCAGCAAGATGAAAAAACTGTTGCAATCGCCGTTCACGCTGTACGAATCCTTGCTGAGCAGGATCGAACGCGAGGCGGACAATGCCCGCAAGGGCAAGCCATCACGCATCATCATCAAGGTCAACGGCCTGATCGAGGCCAATATCATCAAGGCCCTGTACGAGGCCTCGCAGGCTGGCGTGAAGATCGATCTGATCGTGCGTGGCATGTGTTGTCTGCGACCCGGTATCCCGGGCGTGTCGGAGAATATCCAGGTGCGCTCCATCATCGGCCGCTTCCTCGAACATACGCGCATTTTTTATTTTGAGAATGGCGGCAAGCCGGAAGTGTATTGTTCCAGTGCGGACCTTATGGATCGCAACCTGCACCGCCGCGTCGAGACCTGTTTCCCGATCGAGGATGAGCGTAGCCGCAAACGCATCATCAAGGACCTGGACAAGTACCTGAAAGACAACAGCCAGGCGTGGTTGCTGCAACCTGATGGTAGCTACCAGCGCCTGTCTCCGACTGCGCGACAAAAGCCGTATATCGCCCAGCAGATCCTGCTCGAAGAACTGGCCGAGTTCAGCTAGCAAGCAGTTCGAGTTCAAAACCGGCCGCTGCAAGCAAACCGGATTCCTCTTCGAGATCGCACTGCGTCAAGGGATGTTCGGCCAGCCACTCTGCCGGCAGGTCGAGGCACAATGATTTTTTCCCGGCATCGATCTTGATCACCGACAACTGCACATCGCTGCGACTGCGGTGCAACAGTACGGCCAGTCTTAACAGCACGGCCAGGTGCAGACAACGACGGCTCCAGGGCCGGGCCACCGCCTCCATTTCCGTAACGGGAAACTTGCGCCGGTGGGCGCGCACGAGGCTGGCGAGGAATGCCTGTTCATGGCGGGAAAAACCCGGCAGGTCGGCATTACGCAAAATATACGCGCCATGCTTGTGATACTGGCTATGCGCAATGGTCAGGCCGAGTTCATGCAGCTGCGCGGCCCAGCACAACATGTCCTTCTCGGCGCGTCTCAGCTTCCAGCCATCTTCAACCAGATCAAACAGGTAGCAGGCCATATCGCGCACGCGTTGGGCCTGTTGTGTATCGATGGCGAAGCGTTCGATAAACCGCCGGACCGTCTGTTCACGAATATCATCGTGGCGCAACCGGCCGAGCAAATCGATCAATGCCCCTTCACGCAGGGCGCCACTGGCGACACGCATACGCTCGATCCCCAGCGCCTCGAACAGGGCCTTGAGGATCGCAACACCACCGGCAAACACGGGGGCACGTTCCTTGCTCAGACCGGCCAGTGCAAAGTCCTTGTAGTGGCCGGCCTCCACAATATGCTCGGCAAGTGTATTCAAGCCGTCCTGGCCAATGCCCCGCTCGCTCCAGCCCTGTTGCAGCAACACTTCACCGACGGTACGAATCGTGCCCGATGCGCCGACCGCCTCCTCCCAGTGTTGCTTGCCAAAACGTGACGCATAGGGCTCCAGCTCGACGCGCGCCGCCAGTACGGCACGCTTGAAACGTTTCGCCGTGATCTGTCCCTCCGGGAAGAATCGCTTGCTGTAGCTGACACAGCCCATGTACAGGCTCTCCATACACTCGGGCACCTGTTGCCGGCCAATAATGCATTCGGTACTGCCGCCACCGATATCGATAACCAGGCGTGTCTCGGCGTCATGTTCGAGACTGTGTGACACCCCCTGGTAAACCAGGCGTGCTTCTTCGATGCCCGAGATAATGTCAATGGAATGGCCCAGTTTCTCCTCGGCCTGTTCAAGAAAGGCTTCGGCACCCCGTGCCGAACGCAGGGTATTGGTGCCTACCGCAATCACGCTGCCGGCTTCATGATCGCGCAAGCGCTGGCCAAAACGTTCCAGGCAACTCAGTGCGCGCTCAATTGCCTCGGCAGACAGATTGTTGTTTTCATCGAGACCGGAGGCAAGCCGCACCATCTCCTTGATGCGATCGATGATCTCAAGATGCCCATCAACGATACGGGCGACGACAAGATGAAAGCTGTTTGATCCAAGATCAACAGCAGCGACGGTTCGGGTGTGTCTGGACATTTTGAGCAGATTATCATGTCACCTGGCAAAAAAAAGCCCGGTCTGCAGACCGGGCCTTGTTACTGAATCACGTACGATTAACGCTCATCGGGTGGCATGTAATCACGCAGCGGTTCACCCGTGTATACCTGGGTGGGACGGAAGATGCGGTTATCACGCAATTGTTCACGCCAGTGCGCCAGCCAGCCGGCGCAACGCGCAATCGCAAAGATCGCGGTGAACTGATCGGCCGGTATCCCCATTTCCTTGTAAAGGATGCCGGAGTAGAAATCCACGTTCGCATACACACCCTTGTGCGCCAGGCGGTCTTCCGCGGCTTTCTCCACGGCTATCGCCGTTTCGAACATCGGGTTGACCTTGCCACCGCGCGCCTCGAGTAATTCCTGTACCAGGCCCTGCAGGATCGTGGCGCGCGGGTCCCTGGTCTTGTATTCGCGATGCCCCATGCCCCAGATCACTTCCTTGTTGGCAAGTTTCTTCTCGACATACTCATCGGCCTTGTCGGGACTACCGATCTCCTCGAGCATCTCCAGTACCTTCTGGTTGGCACCGCCATGCAGCGGACCGGATAGCGTGCCAATCGCGCCGGAGATCACACTGTAGGGTGAGGCCAGGGTCGAACCATTAACGAGTACCGAGAAGGTCGAGGCATTGATCGTGTGCTCGGCATGCAGGATCAGGCAGACATCAAGAATCCGCGCCAGTAATGGATCCGGTTCTTCACCATTGAACATATACAGGAAGTTCTGCGCGTAGTTCAGATCCTCGCGCGGTGGGATCGGATCATAGCCACTGCGGATTTGCTGCCACATCGCGACGATGGTGCCCATGCGCGCCAGGATCTTCACGGTCATGTTATGCACGTAATCCAGGTCATCTTTGACGTGGCTACTGGTCAGTGCCTCTTTCGCCGGGTAAAACATGCCCAGGCTGGACATCGCGGTCTGCAGCATGTCCATCGGGTGACCGGTTTCCGGCAGGGTCTTCATGAGATCGCGGATGTGGTACTTGACCTGGCGGTTGCGGCGCAATTGATGGTCGAAGATTTCGAGTTCCTCCTGCGTCGGCAACACACCGTCGAGCAACAGCAAGGCCGTTTCTTCAAAAGTGCTGTGCTCGGCAAGCTGTTCGATGGGGTAGCCGCGGTAGGCAAGTATGCCGCGCTCACCATCGATATCGGAGATATTCGACTTGGTTGCTGGGACCCCTTCCAGGCCCGGCAGATATTCGTTCATGGAAGTGATTCCTTAAAAGCCACAAAGCGGTCGCCTAGCATAACAAAAAACCCGGCACGGCGTGGCCGTCCGGAATGTTCTGCAAGGATCGATTTATCAGTGGCTTATACTGAGAACGAAGAGCCGCAGCCACAGGTCGTGGTCGCATTCGGGTTGTCGATGACAAACCGGGAACCTTCCAGGTTTTCCAGGTAATCAACCCTGGCACCCATGAGGTACTGCTCACTCATCGGGTCAACCACCAGCGTCACGCCATTGGTTTCAACCACGGTATCGTCATCATTAATGTTCTCATCGAACTTGAAGCCATACTGGAAACCGGAACAACCACCACCCGTGATAAACACGCGCAGTTTGAGCTCATCATTGCCTTCCTCGGCAATCAGGGCACGAACCTTGTCCGCGGCATTCGCGGTAAATTCAATATTGGCTGTAGACATCTTGGCAACCTGTCGGAGTTTCGGGAAACAAAGCGAATATTAGCATTTCAGAGGTTGATAATACTACCTTACCCGAGTATTTTGGTCAAGATTCACCGGCGAGCTTCTGGCCAGCGATCGGGGCCGTTTCCTTGACCGGCACCGGCTTGACCGCCGGTTTGCCCCCGGATTTAACCTGGGCCATCTCGGCCTCGGAGACATGCACGAGCTTGCCGTTGACCTCGGCGCCCATGGCCATTTCAATCAGGTTGTAGAACACGTCGCCCGTTACCCTCGCGTGCGAGGCCAGTTCGATACTCTGGCCGGCATGCACATCCCCGTTGACCTTGCCATTCAGGGTAATAGTTGGCACGCGCACCTCGCCCTTGATGCAGCCATGTTCGCTCAGGCTCAGCACCGAGGAGGTACCCTCATCGGCGATCACATTGCCCTCGATAGTCCCGTCAATGTGCAGGCCACCCGTAAAGTGGATATCACCTTTCAACGTCGTATTGCGGCCGACCAGGGTTTCGATATTGAACGAATTGCGTTTACGTTTCTGTCCAAGCATTGCCATGTGATCTCCTGCCAGAAAAGCCCCGCACCGGCTATGACGTTGCGGACAACCGTTAACTGGCCTGTTCTTGTGATAATCATTTAATTATGGCAAACATTATGCGCTTTACCAGTGATCTGCAAGCCGCAGCGCACCACAATGTGCAGACTGCCGGTGCCTTCGTACCGGTACTTCTGCCTCGCCCGGAAATACACGTATAATTTTGTATTAACAGGTAAATTTAATACGTTTGGGGAGCGCGCCATGTGCAAAACAAGAACAATCCAGCGACTGCTTTACAGTATCGTATTCGTCGCCATCACCGTCTGCGGCATGACTGCCGGCGCAGGCCCGGCCGATACTGTCGCACAGCTGATCCAGCAGGGTAAATACGAGCCGGCCCTGGCGGCCCTGGAAAAACAGCCCGGCAGCATCGCCGCGCGGTTTCAGCGCGCCTGGCTGTTACAGCAACTGGGACAACCGCAACAGGCGATTGCGGCCTACGAGGCGCTGGTCAAGGATCACCCTCATCTGCCGGGACCATGGAACAATCTCGCCGTACTATACGCCGCGCGCGGCGAACACAAAAAGGCCCGTGCTGCCCTGCTCAGTGCCATCAACACGCACCCGAGTTACGCCACGGCCTATAAAAACCTCGGTAGCATCTATACAAAAATGGCACAGTCTGCCTATGAGCGCGCGCTTGGCGAGGGGACGCCGCAACAGACTGCGCCGCTACACCTGAGCAACATCGACCCGCTGCCTGCCGCAACAGCGCATGCTGGCGAACAGCAACGGCCAGCAGGGGCACGCTGAGCATCGCCATGCCTGACCGCTTGCTGCCCCACAAGCCCTCTCGCCCCACCCTTGCCTGCCTGCTCGCGCTGTTCATCACCGGCCTCGCAGAGGCAGACAGCAACCCCGAGACCCGCCTGCTCAGTGCGGTCGAGCAACTGGGCACGGCCGCACAGCTCGACCCGGCGCTCAGCGAACTGGAACAGTTGCTCGAGGAACAACCCGATTTCAACCTTGCCCGACTCGTGTATGCCGACCTGCTCATGGCCAAGGCCGGCGCCCTGGACAGTTTTGGCAACAAGGACCGGCCCTCCCGCAAGCCGCTGGCCGACTTGCAGGAAGAATTACGCATGCGCTGGCGGCATTACGCCGCGCCGCCCGCGGGGGACAGCCTGCCCGGCGCGATTATCCGGCTGTCCCGGCGACAGGCGCACGCCATCATCGTCGACCTGGGCAGGTCACGCCTGTACGTGTTTGCCAACCGCAACGGCAAGCCGGCATTGCTGACCGATTTTTATATCTCGTTTGGCAAGGAGGGTGTAAAGAAACAGGTCGAGGGCGACAAGAAAACCCCGCTCGGCGTGTACCGGGTCACGCGTTTCATCGCGGACAGCAAGCTGCCCGCTTTCTATGGGAGCGGCGCCTTCCCGATAGACTACCCGAACCAGTGGGATCGCCGGCTCGGCCGCAGTGGCTATGGCATCTGGCTGCATGGCACGCCGTGGGATACCTACAGTCGCCCGCCGCGTGCCAGTGACGGCTGTGTCACCATCTGTAACGCTGATTTCAACACCCTGATCCCGTTTGTCGATATTGAAAACACGCCCGTCATCCTGACTGATCATATCGAATGGCTTGCCGAGGCCGAGTGGCTGCAGCGCCGTCGCCGCTTCGAGACCCTGCTGGCTAACTGGCAGGCTGACTGGGAAAGCCGCAACCACCTCCGTTATATCTCGCATTACGGGCCGGATTTTCATACCGGCAACAGAAACTACCAGGACTGGTCAGCCGACAAGAAACACGTCAACACCAGTAAGTCGTTTATTGATGTTGAACTCGAGCAACTGAACCTGTTCCGTTACCCGGGTGAGCAGCACATGTTCGAGGCACGCTTCCTGCAGCATTACCGCAGCAGTAATTTCAGTGACAGTGACTGGAAGAAACAGTACTGGAAGCGTGCCGATGACGGTCGCTGGCAAATCATCTACGAAGGCCCGGCCTGATTAACCAATCAGGCTAGTGTGCACAGGCTTCAGCCAGCCGAGGTCCTCAGTGACTCGTTGGCACGTGGCGAGACTGGCCAGTCAAAAGTTTTCTCCAGAGTGACGTGGTTGGAGACGATCCTGACCATGATCCGGCTCGGCGTGAAACCTTCCGGCATCAACAGGTCGCCCTCAAGATTCTGGAAATACCGGAAGCGGAAAGGCAGCTTGTCGAGTTTTTCCGTGGCGATATCCTTCAACGCCAGGACCTCGTGTTCACCATTACGCAGCCCCTCGACTTTGACCTCGACATTACCGCGGGTCATGCGACTGTTCTTGATCACCTGGGTCAGTACGAGCTTGTAACGGAAGGCGCGTGCCTCGCGCCCCGGTGTGATCTTGAAACGCTGGATCCGCAGGCCGCGCGAGGATTCCCGTGGCGCAACGATACTGCGATAAAACGCGACTTCTTCCTTGAGTTCAAGGATCTCGGATTGCAGGCTGCGCAGCGACTCATCCACCTCGTGATAGCCCTGTTTCTCAATCGCGGCCACCCGCTCAAGCACCGCCACGCGTTCCTGCAGGCTGGCAACCGTTTGCTCACGTTCGGTCAACACCTGCTGCAAGTCATCACGTGCTTGCCGCACTGACTCATAGTCAAACCCGGCTCGTGAATGGCCATAGTCGTAGGCGGCATACGCCAGACCGATGGCCAGCAACATGGCCAGTGTGACAAGCACGGCACGCTTGTGTGGCAAATGCTCGCGAACGATCAGCCGGGGGGAAGGTTTTTTCGGCATCCTGGCAACCTAGGGCAACAGCGCGATGCCGCCAAGACCACTGTCTTCGGCGAGACCGAACATGATATTCATATTCTGCACGGCCTGACCGGCGGCACCCTTGACCAGATTATCGATCACCGACAGCACCACCACCGTGTTGCCATCCTGCGGCCGATGCACAGCGATCCGGCAGTGGTTCGCGCCCCTGACCGTCCGGGTTTCCGGATGGCTGCCGGCCGGCAATACATCAACAAAGGTCTCGCCCGCATAACGTTGTTCATACAATGCCTGCAAGTCGGCATCAGTGGCATGCAGTTCGGCATACAGCGTGGCATGGATGCCGCGCGTCATCGGCATCAGGTGCGGGACAAAGGTCAGGCCCACCTCGGCATGGGCGGCCCCGGCCAGTCCCTGGTGGATTTCCGGCAAGTGCCGGTGCCCCGGGACGCCATAGGCCTTCACACTTTCGTTGACCTCGCTCATGAGGATACCCACTGCTGCCTTGCGGCCGGCGCCGGATACGCCGGACTTGCAATCGGCAATCAGGCGTGAGTGATCGACGAGCCCTTGCTCAATGAGCGGCAGGAAACCGAGTTGTACTGCGGTCGGGTAACAGCCAGGATTGGCCACGAGCCGTGCGCCACTGACCGCCTCGCGGTTGATCTCACACAGGCCGTACACGGCCTCGTCGATCAGTTCGGGACAGGCATGTGGCTCGCCGTACCACTGCTCCCAGAGTGCCGCATCCTTCAAGCGAAAATCTGCCGCCAGGTCGATCACGCGCACCCCGGCCTCGAGCAGTTCGGGCGTCATTTTCATCGCGACACCATTGGGCGTCGCGAAAAACACCACGTCACAGGCGCCAAGCACGGCCGGATCGGGCGTGCTGAAGGGAAGATCCAGATGTCCGCGCAGGCTCGGGAACAGCTCGGCAACAGGCATACCCGCCTCCGAGCGCGAGGTAATGCATTGCACTGCCACCTCGGGATGCCCGGCCAACAGCCGCAGTAATTCCACACCGGTATACCCGGTTCCACCCACTACACCTACCTTGATCATGCGTGCCTCACTCATGATGATTCGATTCAGAATCGTGCAATGATAAGGATTGCCCGGAACAAGGGCCAGTTTCAGACAAAAAAAAATGCGGCCGGGGCCGCAGAGTCGTCATAGTTTATTATTATTATTTATTGCTTGTTTTATTGTTGTTTTGGTTCGCACATCCTGTGCAAGAAACAGATACATCAGCAACTGTGGGGCATTCTGCACAAAGCCATGGGCGCAGTCAAGTTATTGATTTCATATTACTTTATAAGTATATCCTGATATTGTCAGGCAACCTTTAACTCGGGAAATATTTCTCAAATTCAAACAAGAAAATCGTGAAGATCATGAGAAAGGCGACAATCTCGGCCCCCATGACCCAACCAAGCATGTCGCTAATGCGGCGTGCCGAGGGATTCATACCTGTCAGACCTTGCGCAGGCACCAGCACCACGGCCCGCCTCATGACCAGCGCTTCCAGCCGATGGCATATTCCTGCTAACAGGAGCTTAATCTGATCCCGCCAGCCCGGTTCTGGCATAATGGCGAACAATGACGGACGGGGTAAGTTGAGTGGCTTCGCAGGCCGGCATCTTGCATTGCGTCTCATCATCGGCACACAACAGGAACAAGAATCACGCATGCCCGGAAAATTTCACCATGCCCGGAAACGTTTGACCTCGCGCAGGGCGTGGAAAACCCGCCTCGTGTTCTGGAGTGGTGCCGTGATGGTGGGATTGTCGGCGGCCATTTTTGCCATCGCGAGTGAACATGCCCAGCAATGGTTCCGTGACATGGTGGCCTGGTCGCCCTACCTGCCGTTTGTGGTCTCACCGCTGATCCTCGTGCTCGTTACCTGGCTGACCCGGCGTTTCGTTCCCGGTGCCCAGGGCAGCGGCATTCCCCAGTCCATCGCCGCGCTGCGCCTGAAAACGCACGCAACCAGAACAGCCCTGCTCTCGATACGCATTGCTGTCGGCAAGATCCTGCTGACCCTGCTCGGACTCCTGGGCGGTGCCTCGATTGGCCGGGAGGGCCCGACCGTGCACGTGGGCGCCTCCATCATGTTTTCCCTCGGCCGGGTGGCGCGGTTTCCCCACCACGACATGGATCGTGGCCTGATCCTGGCCGGCAGCGCGGCCGGCATCGCCGCCGCCTTCAATACGCCGCTGGCCGGCATCGTGTTCGCCATCGAGGAAATGGGGCGTTCATTTGAGCACCGCACCAGCGGTACCGTGCTCACCGCGGTGATCATCTCCGGCATCACGGCCCTGGCCATGCTCGGCAATTACACGTATTTCGGCTCGAGTTCGGCAGTACTGCTCTTTGACACGGACTGGGTCATGGCGGTACTTGTCTGCGGTCTCGGCGGTGGCCTGCTCGGCGGCCTGTTCAGCAAGACGCTGATCTGGGGCGGCCAGCGCCTGGCCCCGCTACGCAGTAGATATGGCCTGTTGATCGCAGCGCTGTGTGGTCTTGGTATCGCCACCATCGGATTTCTGTCGGGCAACCACACCTATGGCACGGGCTATGAAGAGGCACGCCTGCTGATCACCGGCAGTGGCGAACTAACCAATAGTTTCCCGTTTTTGAAACTGCTGGCCACCGTCGTGTCTTACCTGAGCGGCATTCCCGGCGGTATTTTTGCGCCGTCACTGGCCGCCGGCGCCGGCCTCGGTGAACTGTTTGCCGGCCTGTTTCCCGCGACGCCTGTCACGGCGATCATCATCCTCGGCATGGTCGGCTATTTTGCCGGCGTCGTGCAGACCCCGATCACGGCCTTCGTCATTGTCATGGAGATGACCGACAACCACAGCATGGTCCTGCCGCTCATGGCAACTGCCTTCCTTGGCTATGGCGTTTCGCGCCTGGTGTGCCAGGTCTCGATCTACGAGGCCCTGGCAATACCCTTTCTGCACAGCCCGACAGAGCCGACAACCGGGACGACAGCGGCAAGAGGCAGTGACAACGCCTGAGGTAAGCCGTGCCACGCTGGTCATCGCGATGCCAAGCAGTCACAATAGCCAACCCTGAACCCGGACATGATTGACACCCATGCAACGTAAAGACTTCACTATCGCCATCGCCGGACTGCTCGTACTCGCACTCGCCATCGGTGTATGGCTGGCCCCCACCGGCCTCGGCCAAGCCCCCTCGGTCACCCTGACCACGCTCAAGGGCGAACGTATCGAACTCGACAGCCTGCGTGGCCGCCCGGTACTGGTGACCTTCTGGGCCACGAGTTGTGCCACCTGTATCGAGGAGATCCCGGATCTGCTGGCCCTGCATGAGCAATTCGCCGACCAGGGTCTGGCGATCATCGGTGTCGCCATGAGTTATGACCCGCCCAACCTGGTCAAGACCTTCACCGAGCGTCGTGCCTTGCCCTACACAATCGCGCTCGACCTCGATGGCAGTGTCGCGCAGGCCTTTGACGAGGTCAGGGTGACACCGACCAACTTTCTGATCGCCCCGGATGGCCGGATCGTGAAGAAGAAACTCGGCCTCATGGATATGGCCGCCCTGCGCGAACAAATCGCGGCCATGCTGGCCAGGCCGGCGAGGAGTTGAGCATGGCACACTGGCTTGAAGCCCTGCATATCATTTTCATGGTGACCTGGTTTGCCGGCCTGTTTTATCTGCCACGGCTGTTTGTCTATCACGCCATGTGCGAGGACGAGGCCGGTAATGCGCGCTTCAAGATCATGGAGCGCAAGCTGTTCTACGGCATCATGACCCCGGGCGGTATCATCACCGCCGCGTTCGGCATCTGGCTGCTGTACGATTATGCCTGGGCCGCATACATCGGCAGCGGCTGGCTGAAGACCAAACTCGCGCTCGTGGTGTTGCTCATTATCTACCACATTCTGTGCGGCAAGTATGTCGCGGATTTCAGGCAGGACCGCAACCGCCACGGCCACGTCTTCTACCGCTGGTTCAACGAATTCCCGGTGCTGTTGCTGATCGCGATTGTGATCCTGGTCGTGGTCAAACCGTATTAAAGCCGGTTATAATAGCCGACCTCGCAACTCAGGAAAAAAACAGGTAAGTCATCATGGCGCGTACCGTGCAATGTGTAGTCACCAATAAAGAGGCTGAAGGCCTCGATAAGCCGCCGTACCCGGGCGAACTCGGCCAGCGGATTTATGAGAGTGTCTCAAAGGAAGGCTGGCAACAATGGCTGGAACGCCTCACCATGATCATCAATGAAAATGGGCTGAACACGGCCGACCCGCGTAGCATTGAAGTCATCGAAATGCACATGCGTGGTTTTTTCTTCAAAGAAGGCGATATGGGCCAGCTGCCACAGGGCTTCCAGGCTGGCGGCAGGAAATAAGCCGGTCACTTCCTTTAACCGTGTCACTCACCGCGCCGGTCATGGATGTCAAATACCGGCGCGATCACGATCTTCAATTTCGCATGGGCCTGACGTAACGCCGCCTCGACTGCGAGCGGCTCATCAGCCGTGGCAAATATAAATCCG
>JASFJH010000015.1:0-16022 GCA_050122215.1 Granulosicoccaceae bacterium
GAAACTTGCCGTCTCAATGAGTGCCGGATTGGTAGTTATTAATGCGCAACATGACAGTCACACTCACTTGTTACAGGAGGCCGAGGCGAGTTGCCGGGTAGCGAAGGAGATCGGCGGTAACCGGGTGCAGGTTTACCATACCGGCAGTTCACGTTTGAGCAAACGTAACGAGTCAATAAAATGGGCAGCAAAGGTCGATGAAGTTATAGAAAATCATGGTTTCAGTCTGCGTTGCCAGCGCATCATGCCTGTTAAGAATGAAGAAGAGCAGGCGCATTATGAACTCCTGCTGAATGTCTATGATAGCGGGGGTAGCCCATTAGCCCTGGATGATTTCATCCAGGCGGCTGAACTCTATAACCGCATGCCGGCGGTGGACCGCTGGGTAGTGGCAACTGCATTCGAGTGGATAGAGAAAAACCAGGATTACCTGGGGGATATAAGTACCCTGTCGATTAACCTGTCGGGCAAGTCAATCAATGATGAAGACTTTCTGTACTTTATCGAAGAACAGATCTCGGAAATCAGGGTGCCCACCGAGTATGTTTGTTTCGAGATCACGGAAACAGCCGGTGTCAACAACCTGTCCGCTGCGGCAGAATTCATCAAGCGTATCCAGAAAACCGGCTGCCGGTTCTCGCTGGATGATTTTGGCAGCGGCGTGTCCTCATACGGTTACCTGAAGAACCTGCCGGTCGATTACCTGAAAATCGATGGTATGTTTGTACGCGAGATGGCAAACAGCCCGAGTGATTTCGCCGTGGTCAAATCGATTACCGAAATCGGCCATTTCATGGGCAAGTACGTGATTGCCGAATTTGTTGAAAACGATGAGACACTGGCGATTTTGCGCCAGATCGGTGTGGATTATGCGCAGGGCTATGGTGTTGAAAAACCTGTCGAACTGGATTCCTTACTGATCGGTTAACAGCCTGAGCAGAAATTGCCGGTATTCCGGCTGGTGCCATTCCCTGCCGCCGAGTGCCTGGTAGCGAAGCCGACCCTGTGGGTCGACCAGGTAGGTCGCGGGCAGACCGCGCGGTTGCCAGGCTTCCGTGACCTGCCCGTCACGATCCATGAGCGTGTGGAGTTCCGGTGCGGTTGCGGCAAGAAACGTGAAAATCGTGTCTTCATCTTCGGCGGTGTTGATAATATAAAACTGTATGGCCTTGCCCTGCATGCTGGCCACGAGTTTCTCGATAGCTGGCATCTCCTTGCGGCAGGGGCCGCACCAGCTGGCCCAGAAATGCACAAAGCGCCATTGCCCGCTTGCTGTTGTAAAGACGCTGACATTGCCGTCCATATCACTGAGCGTAAATGCCGGTGCCGGTTTGTCATTGACGGCGATGATGCCGGGTGGCAAGCCGCCAGCCTGACTCATTGCCGGGCCGGGCAGCAGTAAGGCCAGTATTATTGCCAGGTATTTCATGGTTTGTCCTTCGCGCACTGTAGCCCTTTGACTTGAACCCGCAAGGGTACTGCTTGCCGTCGGGCACCGCGCTCAAAATGTGCATCCAGTGTCAGTTCGCCGCTGACCCGTTGCAGCGTGATGTTGCCACCTTCGCGTTCGCCGGGATGAAAATCCAGTTGTTCGGGTAACAATGTCCAGCGAAAGGTGGATTGACTGGCGAGTGGGACGCCCATATTTTGCCAGCGCGCTTTCCATTCGTTACGGTGGATACGCCGTATCGGTTGCCCGTCAAGGCTGAACTGCCAGTTGCCAAGATCGAGCCAGAGAATATCGTTACTTTTGTTGTGGATGCCGACTGTAATAAAACAGGCCCGCTTCAGTTCATCGATCATCGGTGCGGGAAAACCACGTGCCTCGTAAAAGCCGGCCATTTGTGCGGGGCTGCGTGGGATTAAACGTAGTCGCAGCAAATCATTTTCAAACCGTACGGGTTCTGCGGCATCAAGCCTGAGCGGAAAAGTCATGCCAAACAACAACAAGATGATGGGATAGTTAATGTGCATAGGTGTGTACGCAGTATATTGATATGTTATTTGTACCTGAATTGGGACACATTATCATGTTAAGCTTTTTTCCTGATCGCCAGACCTGAATAGTTATGTCAGAACCCGATTTTGAAAAAATCCGCACTGAGAATGATACAAAGTTGCTCGCTGAGCTGCCAGCCATACGTAGTGGTGAGCGGCTCGATGCCCTGATCTCGTTTGCCAAGGCCTATCTTGGCATGTTTGCCATTACCGATGATTGTGACGATCCCACATCGCGTGTTCACATGCTGGCTAATGACGAACTGGCGCGGGCCGTGCTCGAGGGCATGGTAGCCGCACTGCAGGAAGATTATCCTTCACCGGCGCAGATCGGTGAAAGCATAATTAAGGAACAGCCCTATGCCAGTGGCTATGTTGTGCTGGCAGGGCTGGAACAATTGGCGACACGTGACCCCCGGGCATTTACAGACATACCGGACAGGTTGCTCAAGGCCGGTTTGTGCTTCCATTACGCCAACCCCTGTGCACAACCACCGCGCTGGTTGAACCACCTGCTGGCTGAGCGCATTGACCTCGTCGGTGAGGCCCTGCTGGAAATGTGGCAGGGGATGATCCGGCTCGGCACGGATTACCTGCCCGGTTATAACCAGCTCTACGTGGAAAAGGCATATCGCCCACTGGTAGCAGTTACCGTCTTGCCCCTGTTGCAGGCATGGCAGGGCTGTCGCGACAAGACCATGCGCGAACTGTTGCAGCTGGCATTACGCTTTGCCGATCGCCAGCAGTTGCTTGTCCTTACCGAGCAGCAGTTACAGGCGGAAGAAGTCATGAGCGTGAACCGGCGTGTGTATTGGAGAGCCACGGCGTTTATGCTGGCGAATGAACGCCATGCGCACTTGTTGAGCGACTATGTCGGTCGTTCCAAGGAGCGGGCCTTGCGCTTGCTGGATTTTGTATATTCAGCGATGCAGCCAGGGGAGGGCGCACATGTCGAACTTGAACCGATGGCGCTGGCGCGTGTGATCCGCATGGTCGCGCCGAAGTTTACACCACGTCAGGATGCACATGGCACACTCGACGAGATCGAGCGCAAGGTCGTGTGGTTATTCAATACCTTTGAAAAACAGCAGGGCAGTGCCACAGAAGACGCGATGCACTGGCTACAAGGCGTCAGGGTCATGCGCGGCACCTTGCGCTATTTCAACGCGTTGCCTACAGGGATGTAGGCAAGGAGCGATAGCAGGACGCGGTAGCGTTGCCTGCAGGGATGCAGGCAAGCACCCTGTAGGCAAGGTAATAGATACAGGCTACAGGGTTAATGAATGCTCATGGACTCAGACCAGTTGCCATCCGGCATGAACTCGGCTTCCTCGAGGATGGCCTTTGCCGCAGATGCCTGACCGAGTTGCATGAGGATTTCACCCTTGAGCAACAGCGATTCCTTCGCGCGGGAATCGAGTTCAATCGCCTCGTTAATGACAGTCAGCGCCCTGGGGTACTGCCTGGTGATGAACAATACCGTGGCGAGGTTGTGATAGCCCTTCTGGTATGAGGGATCATGGATAATAGTCTGCTGCAGGTGTTCTATTGCTTTTTCATACTGACCTTTCTGCGCGAGTAACACGGCAAGATCGTCATGTGCCTCGGCGTTTTTACTATCCAGTTTGAGCGCCTGTCGCAGGTCATTTTCTGCCGCAACCAGATCACCTTTCCAGATACGCCGGACCCCACGTTTGGTATAGGCCACCGAACTGTGCGGGTTGCGCTCCAGGTAGACAGTCAGGTCATCAATGGCGCCGGCAAGTTCACCATTGCGACCACGCGCCATGCCACGGCCATACCAGGCATCATCCAGTGATGGATCGAGCTTGATTGCCATACTGTAATCTTTAATTGCGTCGTAAAACTCCTGCAGTCTGAAATACTGCTTGCCGCGTTCCAGATAGTTTTTTGCGTAGGAGGGGTTGGCCGCAATATGCTTTGTCAGCACGGCGATACGGTTTTCTATACTGCCATGCTCGTCTGTTACCTGCAGTGCCAGTTTCGGGCCGAGATCCGGCAGGTTCACCAGTGGATTGATGTACGCGCCGACTTTTGCCGGAAGCTGTCCGAAGCAAGCCGTGTAGGTATCGGTTTTCATGACGGCCGGTTTCACTCGTGAAAATGAAGATAACTGGTAATCTTCGAGTGAGATATCGACCTCCTTGTCAAAATACTGTCCGTAACACTGTTCGTAAATCTTTTCACCTGATGCGTCAAATTGGCGAAAGGCATGCAACTCATCGCTGTTGTTGTGAAAGTTAATCAATGTCTGCACAGGTGCGTTACGAAAACCGGGCAACCAGGCAACCAGGTAATCCCTTTGCAGGCCGCCTTGCTCATCATAAATAAAGACCTCCATGACATGAACCTTGTCAGGGTTTTCTATTTCATACTGAACCCTGCTTAACAGCCGGCCAGAGGAATCGTCGAAATATTTTTTCTCAATGTAAAAGTCCCCGCGAGGTGAATTCGCACCCCCGTAGCCGCCACGGGATTCGGTGATACGGACAGTGTGCAGATCGATATATTTTTCGTGCAGTTTAACCAGGTTGTCGGCAAAATCATTCCAGGTGTTGATATGGACCGTGTCTTCCTTCATACGGTCAGCCTGTTCTTTGGCGAAGCCTGGTGCGGCAGGCAAAAGTGACAGGCATAACAGAGTGATAGAGGCAGCAATTTTCATGAACGGTTCCTCCTGGTTCAAAGACGTATATAATGCCAGCCTTCCTGCTGACGCTGGATAATTTCCCGAATACCTGATGCGGCAACCTTCGTGTTCTTTATGAGCTTGGGTTCATTACCCATCTTGCGCTTAAGACGGTTGTAGCTACGTTCACACGCGGTGAAGGTCAGGTTCGGATAACGTTTCTGCATGCTGATTATACGGTCAGTATACAGGGAGCGTTCCGGCATCAAAAACTCGATGCCGGGACCATAGGCGACAATCTCGACTTCAAGCTCCCGGTTGTTGGCCTTAAATGTTTCGAAGGCGTGCTCGGTTTCCTCGAGCAAGGTGTTTTGCAAGTAGTCGTCCAGCGTGTTGACATGCATGACGATGCGCCAGACTTTGTCAGCCGGTTGTGCATACTGCATCAATTCATTAACAGGCTGGACATTGTCGGAAAAGGCCGAATTCAGGAACCAGCCGCCGGCTACACCTGCGGCAATCAGCAGGGATGCGGCGAGTGACGCGGGATGTTTGCGGCGTGGTGCCTGCCGGTTGCCGGGTGTGCCCACATCATCATAGGTAATGCGGACCATGTCGCGCGTTTGCTGTAACCGGCATAGCCGGGCATGCAACCGTTTATCGTGCTGGATGGCATCCAGCACGCGCTGCCGATCATCATCATCAAGCTCGTCATCGATATAGGCATTGAGTATTTCGTCTGAGATATGTTCGTTCATGATTCAGACCTCTTCGTATGCAGCTGTGTAACAGGGTTTGGATCAGTTTCCAGGAGCAAGCTGGACAGTGCCCGGCGTGCCCGGCATAACCGGCTCATCACCGTGCCAATTGGTATATCAAGAATCGTCGCCACCTCGGCATAACTGGCATCCTGCAAGTCGACAAGGCTGATAACAATCCGTTGGCCCTGAGGCAGGGTACTGATGGCATCCCGCACGCGTTGTTTCATGCTGTGCCGGATCACCTGCTGCTCAGGGGTCGTTGGGTCGGTGAGGACATAATCATCTATGTCATCAATGGGGCGTTGCCGGCGTAGATGATCGCGCCATGCATTGACGAGGATGCGCAACAGCCAGGGTTTCAGGACATCCGGGTTGCGTAACTGCTCAAAGCTGGCCAGGGCACGGGTAACAGCTTCCTGTGCCAGATCCTCCGCCAGCGCGGTGTTGTGACACCAGGAATAGGCCAGCCGGTACAAATCTGTGCGTAGCCCGGCAATTTGTTCGCGCAACCGTTGGCTTTTCGCCGTTCGCCCCTGAAATTGCATAGTTCATCCTTTCACCAGCTCACTTATACAGACGCTTGACCTGCAAGGTTATTCCATCACGGCGAAAATAAAAAATGCCCGGTCCGGACCGGGCCTAAAGCAACGGGCAGTCTTACGGGGATCACGGCCCGGACGTCGCAACCGCCTGCGAGTCGATGAAATCCTCGATGATCTCGACCGGGATGGCGCCTACGTCAGCGGCGGTCAGTTTGCCCTGCGGCGTGTATATAAGGAAGGTCGGTGTACCCATGAAAAAATTGCCTGTCAGCTCGTAGTACAGGCCGGCGATGGTTTCCGGCTCCCCGATCAGGTTCGGGAAATTCAGCTTGTGTTCCTTGACGAATTCGAGTGCGGCGGCCTTGTTGGCCTCGCCATCAAGTGTCAGCCCCAACATCTGGATATCCGGGCGGCGTGACTGGAAGGCGACATATTCATGTGCCTCGGTATTACAGACATGGCAGTCAGATGCCCACACCATAACCACGGTCCACTTGTTTTTGCCGATGTAGTTATCCAGTGAATCAGGTTTGCCATCAAGGCTGGATAATCCGGCAGCGGCAGCCAGCGAGGCTGTGCCGGCCAGCAGGGCAAAGGAAAGCAGTAAGGTGAGCCACTGCCGGGTAAACCTGGAAATGCTGTGCATGGTTATCTCCAATCGTGCATGTCTGTAAACAAATTGACTGCAATAAAGGGTTTTTGTTCCCTGAGTTTTGCTTGTTGTTGGTTGCCATAACCCTATAATCAAAGGAAATAGTATAGCAGGGGGCGTTGTGGGTGTTATTGTCATCTGACAAACTGGCCAGGCCGAAGGGTATACTTGCGGAAAATTACCGCATGTATATCGTTCTCGATTACCTGTCCTGCCTCGGTATTATTGCCCACAGCCTGTTTATCCCGTTGTTTTTCTGGCTCGATGTCGCCCCGCTGGCCTTGTTCAATGTCATCAGTGTCACGGCCTGGATCAGTGCGAAAAGGCTGAATCGTACTGGCCAGCACTATATCGCCATTCTTCTGTTGACCGGCGAGGTGGTAGTGCACGCCGTGCTGGCAGTGTATTTTCTCGGCTGGGACAGTGGCTTCCATTATTACCTCGTGCCGCTGCTCCCCTTCATCTATATCAATCACAAGCAAAAAGCCACGATGATCAGTATCGAGGCCGTGGCCCTGTTTGCCCTGTATATTGCCTTGTATATTTTCACAAGTGAGATGGACTATTCGGCGCTGCGCATGGATGTGCTGAAAATCCTGAACTATGTGAACATTGCCGTGAACTTCACCGCGCTCGGGATGCTAGGTTATTACTTTCGCGTCGCCTCGTTCACCGCCGAGGCGAAAATGGAGAGGCTGGCCAGTACCGATACGCTGACGCGGCTGTTTAACCGGCGCAAGATGCGCGAGTTGATCGAGATCGAACGCGCCCGCAATAAACGCAGCGGCGAACCGTTTCTGCTCGTGCTGGGCGATATCGATCACTTCAAGCGGTTTAATGATACCTATGGCCATGATTGCGGCGATTACGTGTTGCAGCAGGTGTCGAAGTTAATGAAAGGCAACCTGCGGGATCAGGACGCGGTTGCGCGCTGGGGGGGTGAAGAATTCCTGATCATGCTGCCGGATACGGAACTCGCGGGCGGCATGCAGGCCATCGAGAAACTGCGCAAGGCCATCGAGCAGACCCGCTACAGTTTTGCCGATAACACGTTTTCCGTGACCATGACCTTCGGCGTGGCCGCGTATGACCCCGGCAAGTATATCGACGCCAATATCAAGGCCGCCGACGAGGCGCTATACGAGGGCAAGCAGGCCGGGCGCAACCGGGTCGTCGCGGCTACCTGAAACCGATCTCGACAAATATTAGCTAAATCTAATATACTGCGTGACCCGGGAAACAGGCCTGGCACCAGGCCAACTACGGTAGCGCAACTATGGATTTGGCAACATTCGAGAGCTGGTCACTGACCATCGGCATTGGCGGGCTGATTCTTTATATGCTGTTCATCATCTACAAGCTCGGCGTCGAGTCACGCGCCGGCAAGTATGGTTATTTTGTGCTGTTTTTTGCGCTTGGCCTCGGCTTCGTCGGCTTCGTGGCAAAAACCATCATTGTTGAAATGATGGCGCTGTAGCCGTAATTACCGCTCTCCCTGCGCGCATGACTCTGTCATGCCTCCTCTGGCAAGACATCCTGACAGCATTATTTCGACGATATACGCATAATCACGACAGAAGCCGGCATGTTCGTGCTTTTTAACCTGATTTTCCGCGCGAGGTCACAGCTAACCGCTGCTTTTGCCGGCCGGGCACGATTACCGATCAATGGGCAGGCGCGCCGCCAGCGCCGCCGAGATCAGCACAAAGCCGAGTGACACAACCAGGCAACCGATCATGCCGAGCAGCACGTAACTCACGCCCGACAGCAGTGTCCCGACGAGCCGCCCGGCCGCATTCGCCATGTAGTAAAAGCCGACATCGGCGCTGACGCCGTCGCGCTGCGAGTAGGCCAGCACGAGGTAGGAGTGCACGGCTGAATTCACCGCAAACACGATGCCAAACAGGATCAGACCAATCGTGATCACCGCGGTCATGATAGCCGTCGACTGCTCCGCCAGGGCGGTTTGCAGGCCGATAATGACGAGCAGGCTGATGGCCAGCGCCAGCGAGGCATACAGCGCGGTACGCCCGGTCGGGGCGCTGCCGCGGCGCACCAGCCCCGGCACGAGTGACTGCACGATACCGTAGCCGATGATCCAGGCGGCGAGGTAACCACCGATCTCGCCGTGTGACCAGCCCGCCGTGTTGGCGAGATACAGGGGCAGGCCGACCACAAACCAGATATCACGTGCGCCGAACAGGAACAGGCGCGCCAGTGACAGCTGGTTCAGTGCCGCGTCTTTCGCCAGCAGGTGGCGGAATTTCTGTTTGACGCGGGCACGGCCAAGTTCACCTGGCAGCACCATGGCCGTGCCCGCCAGGGCAAGCACGAGCAGCCCGCACAGCAGGTACAGGGCGTTGGCAAAACCGGCCATACCGAGCAGCACGCCCCCGATGAAAAAGCCAAGCCCCTTCAGCGCGTTTTTCGATCCGGTCAAAAGCCCGACCCATTTATACAGGAGGCTGTCTGTGCCCTCGGGTACGACAAGCTTGATGGCGCTTTTCGCGCTCATCTTGGTCAGGTCCTTGGCGATCCCGGACAGGGCCTGGGCACCCATGGCCCAGGCCACCGAGAGCGTGGGCGACCAGCCGGGATCAAGCTGGGCCAGGGCAAACAGGGCGATGATCTGCAGGATCAGGCCGGCGAACAGGGTCAGCCGCAGCCCCGTATGACTGGCGATCCAGCCACCCAGCAGGTTCGTGACCACGCCAAACAGTTCATATAAAAGGAACAGCAGTGCAATCGACAGCGCGTCATAGCCGAGCGCGTGAAAGTGCAGCAGCACCAGCATGCGCAGGGCCCCATCGGTTATCGTAAAGGCCCAGTAGCTGCCCGTGACAACGGCATAATCACGAATCGAGACAGAATGCATGGCAGTGATTATCCGGCATATTCGCTTACAGTGGTATGAATGTTGTGCATTTCATTCCCAATAATGTGCCGAAGGTGACATTGCCAGTCAGCGTTTGGCTGGCTAGACTTTTAGACAGGCGTATGTGAAGCAGACGGATACCATGACAACAGAGCACTTTCACGTCGTGTTTAGCGGCAAGATTCTCGAGTATGCTGACCTGAATATGGTCAAGCGGAATGTCGCCCGGGTCTTCAAACAACCGGTGGAGAAAATTGAACCTCTGTTCAGTGGCAAGCCGGTCGCCCTGAAAAAAAATGTTGATGCCGCCACGGCGGAAAAATACCGGCTGGCCATGGAACGCGCCGGCGCACTGTGTGACATTATTCCGGCCAGTGCCACTCCGGTGGTCCAGCCCACAGCCGATACGGGCAATGCCGCGACCGCAACGCAAGCAGGTATGGCAGCCGAGCCGTCAGGCATGTCCCTGGCTGACGTGGGCGTGACATTGATCGAGCCGAAGCCCGTGCCCGCGGCCAACATCGATACCGCTGACATGGACATGGACGAGGTCGGTGTCACGCTGGTCGAGCCGAAACCTGTGGCCGAGGCCAACATCGACACGGGCGGGATGGACATGGAGGAGGTCGGTGTGACACTGGTCGAGCCGAGGCCCGTGCCCGAGGTCAACATCGATACCGCTGACATGGACATGGACGAGGTCGGTGTGACGCTGGTCGAGCCGAGGCCCGTGCCCGAGGCCAACATCGATACGAGCGGCATGGATATGGACGAGGTTGGCGTCACGCTGATCGAGCCGCAGCCCGTGCCGGAACCCGATATCGATACCAGCCAGCTGAAGCTGGCCGACTGACTCGTGGATTAGCCCGTTTGCGGCGCGAAGCGCAGTATTTTCACCGCCACCTGGAATTGATCGACACCGGTTTCCATGCAACGAACCACGGAGCCTTCACCGGCCAGCGGCGGGATATCACGTCTGCTGCCGCGTTCAAGCTGAACCGCTACCGTGTCGCCAATCGCCAGCGCGCGCGGCGCGATCATAAGCAGGCCGGTTGCCGAGAAGTTCACGAGCCGGCCAATCAGCCAGCGCCGGGCACGGCTGTCACGAAAACGCACCGGGCATTGCGCCGGAATGCGTGGGAAAACACGTCTCTCCGCCTGTTTGTCTGGCACATCAGATTGCATAACCGAACTCCCCACCATCAATTCCCCGGGGTACACCCCGATGCCTAATATAGGTGATCCTGTAGTGACTGCAACGTCAGGCGCGTTCACAGCCGCCAGCTGAGGCGGTAGGATTGCTGCATGTACCTGTCCGCTGACGCCTTTACCCCTGCCTGGTTATGGTCTGCACACCTGTTGTACTGGCTATTGCTTGGCCATGCACTGTGGCGCGCGCCGTGGTATCACCTCCGGGACCGCAGTGCACAACATGTCCTGTTCGGCATGACCGTGGCGGTACTCGTGCTGTGGACAATCCATGCCGGTATCGGTCAGGCACCGCCCATCCATTTACTCGGTGCCACCGTGTTGACCCTTATGTTCGGCTGGCAGTTTGCCCTGCTGGCCATGAGTATCGTGTTACTCGGCAACCTGCTTGCCAGTGGTGCGGTGTTATCGGGCTATCCGTTGTATGCGCTCGTGCTCGCGGTGTTACCGGTGCATTTTATCGCCAGCCTGTACCGCGTGGTGGATCGCTACCTGCCCAATCATTTCTTTGTCTATATTTTTATCAATGCGTTTTTTGGTGCGGCGCTGAGCATGGCGCTGGTCAGCCTGGCCATGACGCTGATGTACCTGCTCGCTGCAGGTTTTGCCTTCGATATCCTGTGGCAACACTACCTGCAATACGGCCTGTTACTCATGTTTCCGGAAGCCTTTATCAGCGGCATGTGTATGACCATCTTTGTTGCCTACAAACCGCAGTGGGTCAGCAGCTTCAGTGATGCGCGTTACCTGAAGAACAAGTAAGCTATATGTAAATCGCGCAGGGAACGGAACCGTGCTATCAGCCTGTCGTCACCGTAACCTCGTAACCGCCAAACTTGCGGATGTTCAATACCCCGGTATCAAAAATCAGGTACTGGCCCTTGATGCCCTGCAGGGTACCTTCAATCAGCGGGGTCTTGTCGAAATTCAGTGATGTCACTTTCGTGGGGTATGCAAGCACGGGGTAATCGATGGCAGTCACGATGTCATCTTCAAGCAGTTCCACGGCATCCTCGCCGTGTTCGTCGCGGATGACCTGAATGGCCTTGCGGGTTTGTGCAAACAGTTCATCTCGCACCTCGCCGAGGTTGACCGGATCCGGCATGCCCTTGAGCATTTTGCGCCAGTCGGTGCGATCCGAGACATGCTCCTTCATTGCGATTTCCACCAGCCCGGACATGTAGCGATTCATGACGCGGGCAATCGGCAGGGCTTCGCTGGCGCCCTGATCGATCCAGCGGGTCGGGATCTGGCTGCCGCGTGTAATACCCACCTTGACCCCCGAGGAGTTGGCCAGGTAGACATAGTGTGATTGCATGCAGTGATCCTGTGCCCAGTTTTCATCGCGGCAGGTACCGGCATCGAAATGACACTTTTCCGGTTTGACGATGCAGATGTCACATTCGGCGAGCGTCTGCAGGCAGGGAAAACAATAGCCCTGGTTGTAACTCTTGCTGGTCTTGCGACCGCAGGCGATACAGTGAATCGCGCCGCTGTATTCCAGGGTCAGGGGCTTGCCTAGTTGCGCATTCAGCGCAAGCTCCCTGTCCCCGACGGGCAGGGCATACTCGACCGGGCTGGTCAGCGTGGCGCGCATTTTGCGCAGGTCACCGTGAAGTTGTGGCATGTGTGATTCCGTATACAGCTGATTAGTGTTTGAACCTGACGGGCATTGCCGTGCATTATAGCGCTGTCACAAGTCAACGGGGGATCAATACGTGGAACAGCTTGCTGGATGGGAAATGTTGCTGCTGGGGGCCGTGGTGATCCTTGTCCTGCTGTGGATGGGGCCGGGGATCTCACAGACCTTCAAACAAAGTCAGCAAGCCGAAAAGCGTGACTGGGCCGGTTTCCTGTTACCGATCGGCGTGATGGTGTTGTTTGTCATCATGTTGATTATGCTGGCGCGCAATGCCTGACAAGCACCCCTACAAGCGCAACCTGTTTCCGTGGCGCGACGGCAATCACGTCACGCTGCACGTCGACGGCGTGGAATTTCTCTCCCATATGCTGGCCGATATCGAACAGGCACGGCACGAAATCCTGTTCGAGATGTACCTGATCAAGAGCGGCCAGACTGCACAGCGTTTTGTCTCGGCACTGGCCGCGGCCAGCCGGCGCGGCGTGCGCGTGTATGTCCTGCTCGATGCGTTTGGCAGTCGGCTGTTCAGCGTGTCGGATCGCGCGCAGCTGCAACAGGCCGGCGTGCATCTGGCACTGTACCGCCCTGTACAACTCGGCCAGTGGCGCAATAACTTTGCGCGCGACCATCGCAAGATTCTTGTTGTGGACGGACAACGGGCCTGGACCGGCGGCAGTGGCATCAGTGATGAGTTCGATGCGCAATTACATGGCGATCAGGCCTGGCGTGAAACCATGATCGCAGTCACCGGCCGGGTGGTCAGTGACATGCAGCAGCTGTTTGCCCACAGCTGGCAAAAGGTCTGCGGGGAACAACTGGTGCCCCGGCGCACGGAACCACTGATAACAGGCACTATGCGAGCACGGCTACAATGCATGCGTGGCATTTTTCACCGTGACCTGCAACGCGAGATCATGCGTCATATCCATATCGCACAACACCGGATATGGATATCCACGGCGTATTTTGTGCCCTCGGTAAAACTGCGCCGGATACTCAAGCGCGCCGCCCGGCGGGGCGTGGATGTGCGCCTGCTGTTACCCGGCAGCTATACCGATCACCCGGCCGTGCGCCATGTCGGGCATCGTTACTACGCCCGCCTGATGCGGGCCGGGATCCGCATTTTCGAATACACGCCGCGCACCCTGCACAGCAAGGCATTGCTGTGTGATGATATGTCGAGTATCGGTTCGAGCAATTTTGATCAATGGACCAGTTTCTGGAACCTCGAGGCCAACCTGGCGGTGGCCGATGCCGGCTTTGCCGGCGCCCTGGCCAATATGTTCGAGGTGGATTTTGCCGACAGCCGTGAGATCGATTTGCAGGCCTGGCTGGCCAGATCATGGTGGAAGCGCGTGCGCGAGTATTTCTGGGGCGGGGTCCGGCACTGGGCGTCATGTTTTCAGCGCGGCCGTTTCAAGGAGTAAAAAAAATGCCCGGCACAGGGCCGGGCTGAAAACGTCACTCTATTGGAAGGAGATTGACGTAAACAATACTGGCAGAATCAGCACGGCTTGCCTGTCAGCGGGTCGTGCATGGTTGTGTAGGAAAATGCCGACCCGCAGGTTTGTGTTTTAGGGTAAAGATGGAGCACCATAACGGTGCGCAGTAATAACAATATGACAAGCCCACGCAGAGGAGGGATTTCCCATGCCAGGTAGAATCAATATCGTATTCGGTTTTCTGTTTCTCGTTGCCACCGCCGCGCTCGGGCCGGTGATGGTGCAAAATCTGCCGCAAATAGGTGAGGCACAAGCCGGCAAGCAGGCGGCCATGGCGCCGTTGCAACTCGCCGCCGACACGGGTTTTGAAAATGCCGAAACCCTTGAGCCCATGACTGCTGCCGAGATCGCGCAAATGAACGCGAAGGCCCTGCTCGCCCTGAACAAGCAGCTCAATGCCGAACTGCCGAACACGGCCATCAAGGGCGGGCCGCACGCGCACGGTAATCTCGAGGCCCTGCTGAACATTGTCGTGGGCATCGTGCTCATGTTCCTGGCCGTCGGCCGGCTGTTCAAGCTTGTCATCAGCTGGGTATTCATCCTCGGTACCCTGTTGCATTCCGGGGTGCTGTACCTGGTGGTCGTGTTCGAACTGGGCTGGGCCGGTACGATTCTCGGCACCGGCATCGGCCCCATCCTGCTCCTGCTCGGCCTGTTGCTGGCCGGGGTCGCGGCGGCAATCGGCTGGAAGGCGCCACAGACGCAATAACCAGCCATGCTGGCGTTGTACTCCGAAATCGAGCCATACCTGACCCGCCGCCTGACGGTGCAGCCGCCGCACGAGTTGCACATCGAGGAGTGCGGTAATCCGAATGGCCTGCCCGTGCTGTTCCTGCACGGCGGGCCGGGAGGCCGCTGCCTGCCGTTTCACCGGCGGTTTTTTGACCCGGCCGTGTACCGGATTATTTTGTTCGACCAGCGCGGCGCCGGCCAATCCACGCCGCATGCCTCGCTCGAGCACAATACGACCCAGGCACTGGTCAGCGATATCGAGGCGATCCGGGGTGCTCTCGGTATCGAGCAGTGGGTTGTGTTCGGCGGTTCCTGGGGTTCGACACTCGGTCTCGTGTATGCGCAAACCCACCCGCAACGCGTGGCCGGCCTGATCCTGCGCGGCATTTTCCTGTGCCGGCCGCGCGATATTTACTGGTTCTACCAGCATGGCGCGAGCCGCATCTTCCCGGAGTACTGGCAGGCGTTCCTCGCGCCCGTGCCCGAAGATGAGCGTGATGACCTCGTAAGCGCTTACTATCGTCTGCTGACCAGTGATAACGAGCAAATCCGGCTCGAGGCCGCAAGGGCCTGGTCGCTATGGGAGGGGCGTACCATTAGTCTGAAACCAGACCCGAAGGCCGAGGCCAGTTTCGGTGATCCCCATTTCGCACTTGCCATGGCGCGCGTTGAGTGCCACTACTTCATGCACGACAGTTTTCTCGAACCCGACCAGATCGTGAACAATGCCTACAAATTGACGGGTATCCCCGGCGTGATCATACATGGCCGTTATGATGTCGTGTGCGCCGTCGACAATGCGCTGGCGCTGCACGAGGCCTGGACACAGGCCGAGTTGCATATCATCCCGGATGCCGGGCATGCCGCTTCGGAGCCGGGCATTGTCGACGCACTCGTCTCGGCCACACGCGACATGGCCCGCAAGCTGGGGGCGGCATGATCGGCCTGCTGCAGCGCGTCACACAGGCGAAGGTCGAGGTCGGCGGTGAGACCATCGGCGAGATCGGCCAGGGCCTGCTCGTGCTGGTCGGGGTCGAACGTGCTGACAGCGAGACGCAGGCCGACCGCCTGCTCGAGCGCCTGCTCGGCTACCGCGTGTTCGAGGACGAGGCAGGCCGCATGAACCGCAGCCTGACCGACATCGGAGGTGGCCTGCTGCTCGTACCGCAGTTCACCCTGCCGGCCGACACGCGCAAGGGTAGGCGGCCGAGTTTTACCCCGGCCGCCACGCCCGAGGACGGCGAACGGCTGTTCGCCTACCTGCTCGAGCGGGCGCGGGCAGGGTACGGGGAGGTCGCCAGTGGCCGTTTCGGCGCGAATATGCAGGTCTCTCTGACCAACGACGGCCCGGTCACGTTCTGGCTTGAAACCTAGTCCAGTATGCAGCCGCGAGTTGGCAGTTGTGAAAATATTGACTCGTGTTTTTCTGCCAGCGGATGACTGCTAACTGGTTGCTTTA